>JAQSWS010000141.1 GCA_029266495.1 Rariglobus sp.
TCACCGCCCTCTCCGTCATCGGCAGGTTCGAAAAATTCGGCCGTGTCACCCTCGGCCTCAATCTCAAGGAAGCACAACAAGTCTGGGCCGCACTCGACTATCCGATCGTCAAGGAAGACGAGGCCGGCCTGCGCAAAATGTCCGCCGACATCCGTGCCCGGCTCGGTGTTTCCACCGTCGTGGTCCATCCCAAGGAATCCGCCGCCTGTGCGACCGCCGAAGGCACCGCGTGGATCCCCGGCCCTTACACGGTCAAGCCGCTCATCACCACGGGCGCCGGCGACCACTTCAACGCCGGGTTCTCCAATGCCCAGCTCCT
This sequence comes from Rariglobus sp., assembly GCA_029266495.1. Taxonomy (GTDB): domain Bacteria; phylum Verrucomicrobiota; class Verrucomicrobiia; order Opitutales; family Opitutaceae; genus Rariglobus. The sequence goes on from JAQSWS010000141.1 coordinate 320, forward strand.
CGGTCTCTCCCCCGAAGCCTGCCTCACCGTTGGCGTGAGCACGTCCGGACATTACGTGCGCACCGGTCAGAGCCCGACGCTCACCGATCTCATTACCTTCCTCCAGACTTGGAATTAACCGCAGTCACGTCATCTTCACTCCCATGCCTCTGAAACACCCACCCGCCGGCAAACTCATTTCGTTCGAAGGTTCCGAGGGCAGCGGCAAGTCCACCCAGATCGCCCGCCTCGCCAAACACGTCCAGCTGCTCGGACGCGAAGTGCTCACCACCCGCGAACCGGGCGGCACCGAGATCGGCGAACAGATCCGCAACATCATCGTCCATAATTCCAAGGGCGACGAGATGTGCGCCGAGACCGAGCTCCTTCTCTTCACCGCCGCGCGTGCCCAGCTCGTGCGCGAGGTCATCGCACCGGCCCTCACGCGTGGCGCCATCGTGCTCTCGGACCGCTTCCTTGACTCGACGACCGTTTACCAGGGCATTGCCCGAAACCTCGCGAGCGATCCGGTCAACCTCATCAACCAGTTCGCCGTGGGCAATGTCATGCCCCACCTCACCGTCATCATCGACGTTCCCACCGAGCTCGGCCTGCAGCGCATCCGTCAGCGCGCCTCCGATCTGCCCGATCGCATGGAACGCGAGAACATCGATTTCTACAACAAGGTCCGCGAAGGCTACCTCTTGCTCGCCAAGAGCCTGCCCGGTCGCTTCCTCGTAATCGACGGCTCGCAAAATGAAGACGGCGTCGAAAAAGACATCTGGAGCGGCCTGCAAAAGCTCCTGACCTGAGCAGAACGGAAAACCTGAAAACTGGAGCCCTGGTGCTGAAGTAACAGATCGGAACTCGGTTTTCAGGTTCCAAGTTTCAGCCCTCGGGTTTCCTCCGCCATGTCCGCCTCCACTTCCTGGCCTTCGTCCCTCGCCGGCACTCCTGCCGTTGCGGTCATCGAACGCGCCATTGAGCGGAAGCGCCTCTCGCACAGCCTGCTGATCACGGGCGATGACCACGACATCCTCCTCGCGGTCGCCCATGCCATCGCCGATCGCCTGCTCAACACGCCGGAATCCAGCGCCCCTTTTCCGCCGGAGGGTCACCCCGACTGCTTTGCGCTGCGTCCCGAGAAAAGGATGCGCCAAATCAGCGCCGACGCCACTCGTGACCTGATCGGTAAGGTTCAGGTTTCGCCCACCGTCGCCCGCCAGAAAGTCGCCATCATCCACGAGTGCGACCGCATGAACACCTCGGCGGCCAACATCTTTCTCAAGACGCTCGAGGAGCCGCCCGCCAACACGACGCTCCTCCTGCTCACCACCCGGCCCTACGCGCTGCTCACGACCATTCGCAGCCGTTGTCTTCACTTCCGTTTTCCCGGTGTGGGCGCGGCGTTCGCCCCCGATGGCTGGTCGTCCTGGCTGACCGACTACCAGGCCTGGCTCGGCCGCCTCACCGAAGGCGTCAGCGATAAAAAAGCCGTCGCTGATTCCGTGTTCGCCGCCTACGGGCTCACCGCCCGCTTCGGCACCGTGCTCGATTTCGCCACCTCCGAAATCTGGAAAAAACAAAAGACGGCGCTGACGGTCGAGCTGACCGACGCCGAGGAGGAAGCGATGGAAGTCGGCATTGCCAACGGGCTCCGCGCACGCCTCTTCGCCGACATCGAACGCGCCACCCGTGATTTTGCGCTGCCTTCGCTACGCAAGAACAGCGAATCCGCCCGCCGCGCGCTGACCGGATCCGTTGACAAGCTTGAGCATGTGGTCGGCCTGCTCCGCCTCAACCTGAACGAGTCCGCCGCCCTCGAAGAATTCCTGCTCAGCTCGCTGCGACTGTGGACACGCAAGGGCTAAGAACGCCCCTGTAACCAACCTCGTCAGGCGCCCCGGAACATCCGGGCTACCCGCTCGGGGAACCCGCTCGCGACCTTCATCGACTTAAAGCGCATCAACGCGGCATCCCGCCGTGTCTACGCGTCCACTACCGCCGCCACAAACTCCGACCGCGTTTCCATGTGCGGGTTATGCCCCGAGCCTGCGATGGTCTTCACCTTCGCTTTTGGAAAATGTGCGATGATCACCGATACGTCCTCTTCACGCACGTAGTGGGATTTTCCTCCGGTTACGAATAACACCGGGCCGTCGAACCTGTCCTCCGACACCAGCGGGTTCCCTTCCACCTCCGGCAACGCCGCGGTGATCACGGGCAGGTTGATCTGCCAGCGCCATTGCCCCGCTTCATCGCGTTCCAGGTTGGTCGTCAAAAATTTTCTCATCGCCCAGTCGCTTACACGCGCCTCGAAGCGCAACTCCGCCTCGCCTCGCGATTGCAAGGTGTCGAGTCGCAGCTCGTTCATCGCGGCAAACTCCGCCCGGTGCGCATGCGACAGATAATCCTTCGGCGCGATATCCACCACGACCAGTCGCTCCACTCGCTCGGGATGCCGGCAAGCGAGCAGCATCGCCACCTTCCCGCCCATGCTGTGCCCCACCAGCGTGACCTTCGCCAGGCCCTGTGCGTCGAGCCAGGCCAGCAAATCGGCCATCAATGTCGGATAATCCATCGGCGCTCCATGCGGCGATTTGCCGTGGTTGCGCAGATCGGGCGCGAGCACGTGATAGTGCGCGGTGAAATCGCCGCCCGTCGTGAGCCAGTTGCGCGACGACCCCAGCAACCCGTGCAGCACCACCAGCGGCGGTTTGCCCGCCCCCCCAAGATCCCGATGAAACAAAGTGACCACGCCCGCACCCAAAACCGCCCCGGCCATTGTGGCAACCATGAGGTGGGGACGGACCGCCGGGCCGTCCGGTTTGGCATGCATAGGATGTTCGCGGCAGGCCCAGTAGCCCCCTTACCCGGCACGCTCAACGTTGCGCAAACCACGCCAGCGCCGCTTCGCGGTCGAGTGCGATCTGCGCGCGCAACGCCTCGACTCCGTCGAACTTTTTCTCGGGACGCAGGAAACCCAGCCATTCGATGCTCAACTCGTCTCCCGCATCAAACGGACACGGTGCGAGCACATGAATCTCCAGACGCGGAATCGTCGCGTTTTCGACCGTTGGACGCAGCCCGTAATTAGCGACCGCACGCAAGGGCTCCGCAGTCTTGGAACCCGATACGAGCACGGCATAAACGCCGAACCGCGGACGCAGGTCGGGTTCCCAGACGACGTTGAGCGTGGGAAAACCCAGCTGGCGCCCGAGTTGCTTGCCGGGCGCCACCACGCCCTCCGCAAAATAGGTGTAACCGAGCAGCGCGTTCGTCTCCTCCATACGGCCTTCCTCGAGGTAGGTGCGAATGCGCGTGCTGCTGATCGGTTCGCCGTTTTGGTTGATGCGCGGCGCGCTGACGATGGCGATGCCGTGCTTTTTCCCCTCGGCCACGAGCAAGGCGATGTCGCCGCGACGTCCGCGTCCAAAGCGCCAGTTTTCCCCCACATAAACGGTGGTCAGCGCGGGCAATAATTTTTTGAGACGGGGCAAAAATTCCTCGGCCTCAATACTCGCGTAGTTCGCATCGAACGGCTGCGTGATCACCGCGTCGACGCCGAGGCGGGCGAGTTGCCGGTTCTTCAGGGCGGGCGTCATGATGAGCCGCACGGGATTCTCCGGCCGGAAGAGCCGGCTCGGGTGCGGCCAGAATGTGAGCACGCCCGCCACGCCACCGCTGCGACGCGCCGAATGAACCGCCGCCTCGATCACCGCGTGATGTCCAAGGTGCACCCCGTCAAACATGCCGATCGCCAGGTGCAGCGGCCGCGCCGGCAATGCGGCGGCGGCTTCGGGAACCGAATTATAGAAGCGGGTGTTCACGCGAACGGGAAAGTCCTTGGGTGAGTTGGATCAACCGCAGGCCGCCTGCTTGCAGGCGCGGTTCGGAGCGCGAGCAAGCTCGCAGCCTGCGACAGTGGAATCATTCATAAGCAGACTCAGCCGCCAAAAGCCACACTCGGGGCGGCCTCATAACCAGGAATGAGCACCTTCTCGATCTCGGAAGGCGTCATTTTTTGCAACTGCTCGAGCGTGACCGCGCGCGACACGTTGAGCGAACCCGATGCGATGCGACGCAGGGCCTTGAGGTGCGCACCGCAGCCGAGGCGCTGGCCGAGGTCATGCGCGAGCGTGCGGACGTAGGTGCCCTTGGTGCAAAGCACGCGAAAATCGATCTCGGGCGATTCCCAGCGCGTGAGCTCGTAGCTCATCACACGGATGAAACGCGGTTCACGCTCCACCTCTTCGCCCGCGCGCGCGCTTTTGTAGAGCGGCTTGCCGGCAATCTTGATGGCCGAAAACATCGGCGGAACCTGATATTGGTCTCCCAGAAAACCATTCAACGCCTTGCGCACGTCGTCTTCGGTGAGCGCAGGGACAGGTTGCGTGGTCAGGATTTCGCCCTCGGCATCCTGGGTGTTGGTGGTTTCACCCAGCTTGATCGTGCCGGTGTATTCCTTTTCCACGCTCATCAGGTATTGCGAAAGGCGCGTGGCTTTGCCGACGAGCATGACAAGCAGACCGGTGGCCATCGGATCAAGCGTGCCGGCGTGACCGATGCGTTTCATCTTGAGAATGCCGCGCAGGCGGGCGACGACATCGTGCGAAGTGTGCTCGGGCGGCTTGTCGATGAGGAGCACGCCGTCGAATTCTTGAAGGGGCGCGCGCATCAGGTGGCGGATTGCTTCAACGCATCGACTGCGGCGATTTGCTCGGCAAGCGCGGTGACGAGGCGGGCTTTGAAATCCGCCATGGATACATTCTTAAGGTTGAGACCGGCGGCACAGGCGTGGCCACCGCCGTTGAAACCGGCCGCGACGCGGTCGACCCGGTAAACGGGATCTTTGGAGCGAAGACTGCCCTTGATCGCGGCACCCTGCTCCTCGATGAGCACACCGATTTCCACGCCTTCGATGGAACGCGCATAATCGACGAGCCCCTCGGCATCCTCGGGGGTCGTGCCGGTGGCGGCGTAAATGCCGTCGGGAAGCGTGCCGATGCAGACGCGTCCGCCGCACTCGTAACTGAGCGAGGCCAGAAAGCGCTGGAGCAGATCCAGCTTGCCGGCGGTCTCGCGCTCATAAAGTTCCGCGGCCGCCGCGGCGGGTTGGGCGCCGCGGGCCATGAGTTCGGCCACGATCAGGAACGTGCGCCGCGAGGTGGAGTTGAAACGGAACTGGCCGGTGTCAGTCGCGATGCCCGCGTAAAGCGACTGCGCCGCCTGTGCGTCGATCGTCAGGTGGTGGTCGAGGAAGAGCCCCGCCAGAATCTCGGCGGTCGCGCACGAGCCCACGTCGATGAAGTTATGCTCCGCGAAACCGACGTTCGAGAGATGATGGTCGATGTTGGCGAAGGGCGCGGGGAAACGCGCCTTGAAGTCCTTGCCCGCACGGCCCTGGTCGGCGCAGTCGACGTAGATCGCGGTGAAATCACCCTCGGGAAGATTGGCGAAGTTGACGAGCGGCGTGTCGCCCACCGCGAACTGGATGCGGCGCGGCACGGGATCGGGGTTGGCGCAAATGACGTCGATGTTGAGGGTGCGAAGCACGCGGGCGAGCGCGACCTCCGAACCGATGCAGTCGCCGTCGGGGCGCGCGTGGGAAATCACCACGACGCGACGACCCTCCAGGGAGCGGAGGAATGCGCCGAAGCGTTCGTAGAATTCCGGATAAATCAGCTCCACGACTTACTCCTTGTCCGCAGGCGGCGGCTGGGCTTCGTTGCGGGCCTTGTCCTGCGCGGCGATTTCGTCGAGGACCGACAGGATGCGGTTGCCGCGCTCCGTGGTGACATCGACCGAATAGGTGAAGTGCGGCATGTTTTTCAGCACGATGCGGCGGCCGAGCTCGAAGCGGAAATCCTTCGAATTGTGCTTCAACCAGCGCAGGCACTTGATCTCCTCCTCCTCGTCACCGGTGATCGCCACGAACACCTTTCCTTCGTGGAGGTCGGGCGAGACCTGAACGCCGGTGATGGTAATGGCGAGCGCCTCGTCCTTGTAGCGCTTGCGCAGGATGTCGCTCAGCTCGCGCTGGATGAGCTCGTTGACGCGAAGGGTGCGGGTGGACATGGGAGGCAGATGAGGAGGTGGCGAGGAGCAGGTAGTGAGCAGGTGGCGGATTTCTCAGGGTGCTCGCTACTCACTACTCGCTACCCGCTACTTCGCAAATCAGAGAGAAGCGCGAACCTTCTGGATCTCGTAGCACTCGATGACGTCGCCGATCTCGTAGCCGTTGAAATCACCGAGCTTGATACCGCACTCGATGCCGGCGCGGACTTCGTTGGCGTCGTCCTTGAAGCGCTTGAGCGTGCTGACCTTGCCTTCGAACACGATTTCCTTCTTGCGACGGAGGCGGGCGGCGGCGTTGCGGGTGATCTTGCCTTCGGTGACCAGGCAGCCGGCCACAAAGCCCTTGGCGAGCGGGAACGTCG
>JAQSWS010000142.1 GCA_029266495.1 Rariglobus sp.
GAATCCGGTATGAAAATAAAGGCACTGGTCGGCGCGACCTTGCCGTCGATAAAGCGATAGCCGAGCCCCCAGATCACGTCGTTGCGTTCACCGATGCCAAACCGGTGCTGCAGGGTGAAATCCAGGGTATCGACGGTGCTGGCGGAGGTGAGCGGGTCGTCGCGGTGAGTCCGGTCATAATAGGCCTGAACCTCCACACCGGATCGATCGGACCCATTGCGCGTCCAGCGCCCCAGCGTGTTGACGTTGTAGGCATCGGCCGTGCGGTCGGCGAAATCGGTCGTGCCGACTTCCGACTGCCACGTCGCATGCGTGTCATCCGTCGGATGGTGATCCAGGCGAAAGCCGCCCTGCCGGCTAGACCAGTTGTCCTGCGCCGGCTGGCCGTTGGCCAGCAGGTAGTCATCGCGCGATTGTTCGCTGGCATACACACGGTAATAGGTGCGTTCACCAATCCGCCCGCCATACCGCGCGCCCGCCAGCGTTTGTTGCACGTCACCGCCGCCGCCGTAGAGCAGTCCACCCTGCGTTTCCTTGGCATCGCGCGTCACGACGTTGATCACGCCGTTGACGGCGTTGGCGCCCCAGACGGTGGCGCCGGGTCCGCGGATCACCTCAATGCGGTCCACATCGTCCAGCATGACTTGCTGCTGATCCCAGTAAGTTCCGGCGAAGAGGGGACTGTAAACGCTCCGCCCGTCCACGAGCACCAGCAGTTTGTTGGCGTAAAGACTGTTGAAGCCGCGGGCGGAAACAGCCGTCTGGCTGGAGTTCGCCGAGGCAACATTCATGCCGGGCACCAGGCGCAAGGCTTCCGCAATGCTGGTCGCGCCGGAACGACGGATGTCGTCGTTCGTCAGGACCGCGATGGCGGCGGCGGAGTCGAAGAGCGGCTGTTCCTTTTTCGAAACGGAGGTGACGGTCTCATTCATCAGTTCCTCCAGGCTGAGATCGCCCAGATCCGCCGTGGAAGTCCCCCCGGAAGCTTCTCCGAATACAGGAGATGCACCCACGACGGTGCAGTATAAGGCCACCACCGTCGGGGTAAGATGCTTCAAGATCACGGGATTATTAAAATAGAGGAGAGCCAAGGGCCCTAGAAGTATTTCTACTTCTTACTTTGTTGGCGGCACGGATTCGTAGGCAAATGGTATTAACCCCCAAGCACCTGCTGGGGTAAACCTCCCATTCACACCGGCCGAACGCCCCACTCGTCGGGCCCGGTCAATTTGTAATCATATTTCGAATACTAAATTGCAAGTGCCTGCGGGCGCCTTCGCATGCAACAGGGCACTCCGGACCAAGCCCCGGGGTGTCTTGGGTGACTCCCCTCATCTGAAGCCGGCACGACAGGGGCGGAGCCAGGTCCGTCCTGTTTTACCCGTCCCCTACCCGCGCAAACCACGGGTGTCAGGGCACGGCGGGGGATTCAGTCGTCAGACCTTTGCCTCGGCGAGGATGTCTCCGCCGTCCACCGTTTCCGTGCCAACCTCCGCGCCAGGGGCGTCGGAAACGATCTGGCCATAATCCAATTTGATGACGCGGTCCGCGAGGTGGAAGTAGTGATCGTCGTGGGTGATCACCAGGATGGTTTTGCCGCGCGCCTTCAGATCGGGGAGCAGCCGGGTGTAGAACACCTCCTTGAAAAGCGGGTCCTGGTCCGAAGCCCATTCGTCGAACAGATAAAACGCGCGGTCCTCGAGATAGGCCGTCAGCAAGGCGAGGCGCTTGCGCTGGCCTTGCGAGAGTTCCGTCGTCGAAAGCCGCCCGTTGCTGATGCTCACCTTGTGATCGAGATGAAGCTGCTCCAGGTATTCACGTGCCTGCGCATCCCTTGTGGGACTGTGCAGTCCGATGAGACTGTCGAACAGGTGGAAGTCTGCAAAGACCGCGGAGAAATGCTGCCGGTAATCGTCCCGGTTGCGATGGTCGATGATCTCGCCGTTGACCCGGATCTCGCCGCCTTCCGGCACGTAGAGACCGGTGAGGATCTTCGCCAGGGTGGATTTGCCACTTCCGTTTCCTCCCACCAGGTAAACGAGTTCGCCCGTGCGGAAACTGAGGCTGATGGGTCCGATCATGAAGGGCTTCTCCTCATTTTCACGACGGTAGGAATGCGTCACATTCACCAGGGCGAGATGGTCGAAGCTCGCCGGCGCGGTCCGGCATGATCCGGTGTCGGCGTCCGGTGCGGGCACGCGAAGAGCGAGCCCCAGCTCCTCTATCTTGCGCAACGACGCACTCGCCCGCCCGAAAATCGACAGGCTCCCCAAGGCACCCGACAGCGGGCCCATCAGATAAAGGGTCGCCACGACATAGCCGGTCAACGCGTGCGGATCGAGATGCTCGATCCTGGGCAGAAGAAAGAGGATCAACCCGATCAGCGTGAAGAAAAGAAACTGGCTCCAGTTCTGGGCGATGATGAAGCGAACCTCCGCGGCGACGGCCCAGCGGCGGCAGGCTTCCGTGGTGGTCTGGACGTTGTCCGAGAGAAACACGCCGCGACGCTCGCGATGCAGCTTCAGTTCCTTGATGCCCTCGGTGAGCGAGCGGAAATTGCGAAAGAGCCGGTCCTGCTCGCTGCGTGCGGCGAGCAGTTGCTTGAAGCCGCTCTGGATCAAAAGGCGGTAAATGACCGCGCCGATCACGATGAACACAAACATTGCCATGAGCACCATCGGCGAAAGCCAGCCGAGATACACCGCTCCACCCAGCAGAATCGATAAATTCACCGCCGTGGTGGGAATCGCGAGCATCGCCTCGGTGATGCTCGTCACGTCCTCGGTGAGCGTGACCATCAGGCGCGGCGTGCCGACCTCCTCCAACTGGCGCAGGGGCACTCCCAGAATTTTGCGGATCAGGTCGCGGCGAAGGTTCGCGGTGGCGCTCTGGGCAAAATGCGCCAGCGCGAATTGCGCGAGGAAATTGCTCCCCAGGCGTCCGATGCCGAGGGCGACGAAAGCCCACACCAGGGCGGCCCCGGGAGTCCCGGTGCCGTTGAGGACACGGTTCACCATGGCGATGAGCCCGGCGTTACAGATGCCGCTGGCCAGCGCGGCGAACGACGTCCAGATCATCATGCGCCGCGAACTGCACAGAAAAAATCGAATCAGGTTCATAGTGTGGAATCTTGGGTTTCAACTGCCGTCAATGCGATGGACGCACCCGCCTCCGACCAGGTCTGAAAAATGACGCGGTCGGCCACGAAGGCGCTGGCGAGTGTCGCCAGATAGCCGGGGGCGGGAGTGAAGGAGTGAAGTGAATATCCGGCATGTTGCGCGGACGACCGCCCGGGTTTTTTGCCCGTCAGGCCTTCCCCGGATGCCTTGAGAAAGGCTTCCTGCCGGGTCCAGGATTCGAAGAAGGCGCGCATCCGGCGGTCGGGAGGCAGACGCCTCAGGCGCGCCCGCTCGCGCGGGGCAAAACAACTGCCCGCGATGCCGGCCCAGTCGGGAATCTCGCGGATGCGTTCAATGTCGATGCCCACCTCCCCTTCCCTGGTGACGGCATACAGCGCAACGGCGTCCGCATGGGTCACGTTGAAATAAAGCGGCGCCTCCCCCGGGTTCAGGAACAGCCATGGCTTGCCTTGGGGACCGCGGCAAAAAATCAAATCCTCCGGACTGAGCCCAAGGTATCCGCCCAGGATCCTCCGCAGCCGCGCGCGGCCCGCCACGAAGCGAAGGCTGTCCTGCCTGAAACGGTAGCGTGCGGCCCGGTCGAGTTCGTCCTCCGACAAGACCGCCTTCTCCTGCTCGTGCGCCGCCTCGTCGAGGCGGGTCTGCCAGACGTGAATCTCTCCGGGATTCAATTGCGGCCAGTCCGGCTGCAACGCTTTGTCCGCGCCGGCGCAAGCCAGGGTTTCGGAGGAAGGCGCACTCATGCGAGGACTTCCTTCCGCGCCCGTCCCACGGTTTCATCCAGGCAACGGCGCAGTTCATCCGCCACCGCCGACACAAAGGGTTCCTCGAGCACGCGGCCATGATCGCCCGGAACGATTTTGACCGAGACATCGCGCACGAGTTCGCTCCATCCGCAATGTTCGTCGAAGGAGCAGAGGAACAGGTGCTCGGCCGAACGGAACAGCACCAGTTTTCCGTCGTAAGGCTGGGGATGATGGCGGATCAGGGCACGCATGTGGGTGTCCCACAACCGGCGCTGGTCGTCCCCGACCACGGCGAGATCGACGATCGATTCAACCTCGCTTGAGTGGGCGGCGGCAGGACGTTTGCCGAGCACACCGATCAGTTTTTTACGGAGAAGGCGCCACTTCCAACGAACAAAATCCCGGCGCTCCCTGGCGTCCCAGCGCAGTGCAAAGGAGGTCAGCCAGAGGCCGACGTTACGGCAGAATTTGAACATCCAGGCCGGCGACCAGCGGAACTGGGTCGTCTCGTATTCAGAATTTGGTGGCGAGCTGCTGATCAAGACGAGCATTGCGACCTCGTCCCCTTGCTCCCTGAGCTGACGGGCCATTTCATAGGCCACGTTTCCACCGAAACAATAGCCTCCGAGAACATACGGCCCCCGCGGCTGGAACGCCTTCAGGTCCGCCACGTAGCTTCGCGCCATTTCTCCGATGGTCGTCCACTCCGGCAGGCCGTCGAGCCCGCGCGACTTGAACGCATGCACCGGCTGGTCCGGCCCGAGGTGGCGGGACAGGTTGGCATAGCCCCAGAACATCCCGCCGCCCACGCCGTGAACCAGATAGATCGGCGGCCTGGAGCCCATCGGCTGAATCTCCACGAGCGAGGTCGCGCGTCTGATTTCCGCAGGCGAATCCGAACGCAGCAGCTCTCCCAGTTCGGCGACCGTCGGGTGTTGAAACACCGCGGAAACCGGAAGCTTCCGTTTGAACGTTTTTTCGATTTTCGCCAGGAGCCGCACCGCCAGCAACGAGTGTCCGCCCATTTCGAAGAACCGGTCGTGAATACCGATGGACTTGACCCCGAGCACCTCCTCCCAGAGGCCGGCGAGGGTTCGTTCGAGTTCGTCGCGCGGCTCGGTGCGGGACTCCGCGGGCTCCGCCGTTTCACCGGCGGAAAGCAGCAGCGCGGCACAATCGACCTTTCCATTCGGTGACAGCGGAAGATCGTCGAGCGCCACAAACGCGGAGGGCACCATGTAATCCGGCAGCCTCAGGCGCAGGTAGTCGCCCCATTCAGCCGGACCGGATTTCTCCTCCGGTTTTGCGACCACGCACGCCACCAGGCGTTTCTCGCCCGAGGGATCCTTGCCCACGATCACCGCGCAGTTTTTGACCGCCGGATGCGTCAGCAACGCCGCCTCGGTCTCCGCCGGTTCCACCCGAAAGCCTCGGATTTTAACCTGTCGGTCCATGCGCCCCATAAACTCGATGTTACCATCCGCGAGCCAGCGCACCCGGTCCCCGGTCTTGTAAAGACGGACGTCCGTTGTTCCATCGAAGGACTGCGTGACGAATTTCTCGGCGGTCAACTCGGGCCGGTGCAGATAACCGCGGGCCAGTCCATCGCCGCCGGTATACAACTCGCCGGGCACCCCGACGGGCACGGGCTGGTGGTTTTTATCCAGAACATAGACTTGCGTGTTGGCGATCGGACGCCCGATGGGCACGGATCGCGTCTCCGCCTCCGCCAGCGAACCCGGGACAAGATGACAGCAAGTGAAGGTCGTGTTCTCCGTCGGGCCATAACCGTTGATGAGCTGGGTGAGCGGCAGTTCGCGCAACGTGCGCGCGACCATCGGGACCGACAGCACGTCGCCTCCCGCCAAAAGCAGACGCACGTTTTTGAGATACCCGAGATGCTCCTCGACCACCTGATGAAACAGGCCCGCCGTGAGCCACAGCACCGTCACGCCATTTTTTTCGATGCACTCGCCGAGCCCCGACAACGAGAACTGCCCCGGGGGAAACACCACGAGGCGTCCGCCGTTTAACAACGGCGCCCAGATCTCCAAGGTCGATGCATCGAAGGAAACCGACGCGAGTTGCAGGAATACATCGCTGCTTTCAAAGCGGGCAAAATTCGTCTCCCTGACCAGACGCACCACGCCGCGATGGCTCACACAAACGCCCTTGGGCGTCCCGGTGGAGCCGGAAGTGTAGCTGACATACGCGAGGTTGTCCGGAGTGAGCGGAAGCGGGTCTTTGACCGTCCCGTCGGGCTCGTTCGAAGACGAGGCATCCAGTCTGATCACGGCGGGATTCACGAGTGAACCGGCTGCAAGGGACGCCTCCATGAGCGCCGTCACCGACCTGTCGAGCTTCGTCATCGTGAGAAGCACCGGCGCCTGCGTTTCCTTGAGCATGAAGCCCAGCCGCTCGACTGGACTCGCCGGGTCAAAGGAGACATACGCGCCGCCTGCCTTGATGATGGCGAGCAACGAGACGATGAGCTCAAGCGACCGCTCCAGAAAGACCCCGACCAGGACATCCGGACCGACCCCGTGACGACGCAGCCGGCTGGCGATCAGCCCGGCCCACTCGTCAAGTTCACGATAGGTCAAACGCTTTGTCCCGCAGACCACCGCCACGGCCTTGGGCGTGAGCGCCG
>JAQSWS010000053.1 GCA_029266495.1 Rariglobus sp.
CGGCGAAAAACTCGCCCAAGAGCGTGCCATCTTCGTCGTAAACATGAAGCGGGTGTTGTTGCTGGACCGTCAGACCTTGTTTACGGAGACGGTGCGCGAGCCCGTTCTCATAGATTTTTTCGGCGTGGCCGTGACGGTGGTATTTGTGAAGGGAGAAGCTGGTTTCACGGACGACATCACAGAGTTGGTTGATGGTATCGAATTTCATGGTGAAACCTTTTGTGCCTTTTTGTGTTTTTCGTGGCCAATGGTCCGTCAGTCCGCCGAGACGACGTTTTCGGGCTGGCCGCCGGAGCAGAGGTAGAGGACGGCCATGCGGACGGCGATGCCGTTGGTCACCTGCTCCAGGATCACGCTGTTGCCCCCGTCGGCAAGTTCACTGTCGATTTCAACGCCGCGGTTGATCGGGCCCGGGTGCATGATGATCGCCTTGGGGTTGAGCCATCCGGCGCGGGTTTTGTTCAGGCCGAAGAGACTCGTATACTCGCCGAGCGAGGGAAACATGCCGGTGGTCTGGCGTTCGTGTTGTATCCGGAGGAGCATGACGACGTCGGCATCGGACAGCGCGCTCCTGAGGTCGTGCGACACGGTCACGCCGAGGGGCTTGAGGGTGTGGGGGACCAGGGTGGACGGGCCGACCACGGTGACGTTGGCGCCGAACTTGACGAGGGCGTGGATGTTGGAGCGGGCGACTCGGCTGAAGAGGATGTCGCCAAGGATGACGACCTTGCGGCCTTTGAGGTCGCCGAGGTGCTCGCGCATCGTGAACGTGTCGAGCAGGCCCTGGGTGGGGTGCTCGTGGGCGCCATCGCCCGCGTTGATGACGGGGATGCCGAGAATTTTTGAGAGGTAGAGCGGCGAGCCGGCGGCGGCGTGGCGGATGACGATCATGTCCGCCTGGAGAGCCTCGATGTTTTGCGCGGTGTCGCGGAGGGTTTCGCCCTTGGTGGTCGAGGAGCTGGAGCCGTCGAGGGAGATGACGTCGGCGCTGAGGCGCTTGGCGGCCATGTCGAAGGCCATGCGGGTGCGCGTGCTGGGCTCGAGGAAGAGGTTGACGATGGTCTTGCCGCGGAGCGCGGGGACCTTTTTCACGCTGCGGCCGAGAATCTTTTTAAACGCGGCGGCGGTGGCGTGGATCTGGTTGATCTCGTTGAGCGAGAGTTCCTCGAGGGTGAGGAGATGGCGGCGGGTCCAGGGCATGTGGAAAAATGACCAATGACCAATGTCCAATGACCAATGGTCGGCGGTGGCGGTTTAGGTTAGGCGGCGGGTTTGGAAGGGAGGATGGTCACGGAGTCGCGGGCGGGCTGGTCGGCGTCGAGTTTGACGACAACCTTGCAGCGGGCGGTGACATCGAGGGCGAGGCCGGTGTAGTCGGCGGCGACGGGGAGTTTGCGGCCGGCACGGTCGATGAGGATGGCGAGTTCCACCTTGGCGGGGCGTCCGTGATCGAAAAGTTCGTCGAGGGCGGCTTTGACGGTGCGGCCGGAGAAGAGGACGTCATCGATGAGGATGACGGTTGCGCCGGTTACATCGACGGGGATGCGGGTGGGGACGAATTCCTTGGGGATGGGGTTCCGCTCGATGTCATCGCGGTGAAACGAGATATCCAGAATGCCGGTTTTGGCGCCGAGTTTGGTGGCGAGGCGGCGGGATAGTTCGATGCCGCCATTGGCGATTCCCAAGAGAATGAGGGACTTGGTCTGACTGTGGCGTTCGCCAATGGAAGCGGCGAGCCGGTCAATGGCGGCGTGGATCTCGGCGGCGGGGAGGCTTTTCGGTGCGGGCACAGCGGTTGGTTGTGCCGGTCGCAACAGGGGCGGACAAGCGGGAAATCCCCGGGGGATCAATCCGGACGCAATGAGGGGCGTGCGCAGCCTCCAGGTGGTTGCGGGGAGCCCGGCGCTGCCGCCCCACCTTTTGGAGCGGCGGGCCCGCCCTGCCGTGGAATCATTCGGCGAGGCGGACCTGCCAGTTGCCGGCTTTTTCCTCGAGTTTGAGGAGGCCGCGTTTCTGGCCCTCGCGGAGGAGGTCGGTGAAGGCGCTGAACCCATAGGCGCGTTCGTTGAAGCCGGGGTTCTGGCGCTTGATGGCCTGTTTTACCATGGAGGCCCAGATGCTTTCGTCGGCGCCGCGTTCATCGATGAGGGCGTTGACCGTCGCCATGACGAGGTCGAGGGCCTTGGCGGGATCGGGGCGCTTGGGTTCGGGGGCGGCGGGGGGCGGAGTCCCCGCCCTGCCGGCTGCGGAGGCGGGTGTTTTGGACGAGCGCGGGGCGGCCTTCGGTGGGGCGACGCGGACGAGGTCGTCGTAGTAGATGAACTCGTCGCAGTTGTTGATGAACAGGTCGGAGGTGGAATTTTTCACGCCGACGCCGATGACGGTTTTGCCGTTTTCGCGGAGTTTGCTGACGAGCGGGGAAAAATCGGAGTCGCCGCTGATGATCGCAAAGGCGTCGACACGGTCGTTGGTGTAGCAGAGGTCGAGGGCGTCGACGACCATGCGGATGTCGGCGGAGTTTTTGCCGGACTGGCGGACGTGGGGAATCTCGATGAGTTCAAACGCGGCTTCGTGGAGCGGACGCTTGAAGTCCTTGTAGCGGTCGAAATCGCAGTAGGCTTTTTTGACGACGATGTTGCCCTTGATGAGAAGGCGCTCGAAGACCTTGCCGATGTCGAACTGGGGGAAGCGGGCGTCTTGCGCACCGAGCGCGATGTTTTCCAAGTCGAGAAAAACCGCCAGGGTGTAGGTGGTATCGGGAGTTGTCATAAAGGGAGGAGGCGCGGGTTGATGATGTTCAGGGTTTGCGACCGAAGCCCCAGGAGAAGTCGGCTTTCAGGTGCTCGTGTCCGCCGACGCGCACGCCGTGAAACATCGTTTCGGCCATGGCGGTGGCCTTGAGCAGGCGGGCGACGTCAATCATCAGTTCGGCGTCGGCGATGAGGCGCTCGACCTCCTCGTCGGGATAGCCGGCCCAATACTTCAGATCGTGGAGGAAGCCGGCCGAGTAGATGCTGATGCCTTTCCATTCGTTGACCCAGCCGGTGCAGCCATCGCTTTTAAAAGGACGGCGGGGGGGATCGG
Source organism: Rariglobus sp. (assembly GCA_029266495.1). Lineage (GTDB taxonomy): Bacteria > Verrucomicrobiota > Verrucomicrobiia > Opitutales > Opitutaceae > Rariglobus. Next base: position 3,085 of record JAQSWS010000053.1, read on the forward strand.
CCTCGATTTTTTTCCAGAGGGCGTGGAGGCCGTAGAATTCACAGATTTCCTTGATGCGCGGCAGTGGCACGACTTCGCCCATTTCGGGCAGGAGGAGGGCTGGAGGCGTCGACATGGGCGATGGGCGGGGGGGCCGGTTACATCCGCGGACCGGGAGGCGCGGTGAGCGGGAGGAGCTGGTCGGGGGCGCAGAATTCGCGGCCGACCATCCAGGCGTTTTTGGCGTCCTTGGTGAGTTCGGCGAAGCCGGCATCGGCGTGAAGGCTGGCGAACATCTGGTCTTCGCGGGCCTCCTTCATTTCCATGGCGCGAACGGCGTCGTATTGTTCGTAGGTGTAGAACTGGCGGCGGAGAAGTTCCATCGCCTTGGCGCGGTCGCCGGCCTGGGCCCAGATGGCGGCGAGGTTGTAGCTCGCTTCGAGCACGTGTTCGTTGGCGCGGGCAATGCGCAAGGCCTGGCTGGTGTGACCGGAGGCGGCGAGGTAGACGGCGGCGAAGATCTGGTTGTAGGTGTCCCCGGAGTCGAGGTTCAGTGCCTGATGCATGTAGCCGGTGGCTTTCTCCGCTTGTTTCTCGGAGAACCAATACACGGCGAGATTCCGGTAGGTGATGGGCAATGGATAGGCTTCGAGGGATTTTTCGAACAGGGCGAGGCCTTCGGAAAAACGACCGGCATGGATCGTCATCTTGCCCAGACCGTGCAAGGCCACGGCGCGCGCGATCGGGTCGGAGGGCGTGTCGAGGATGCGGTTGAAGAGTTGTCCGGCGCGGTCCCACCGGCCGGTCTGGTGGCGATGGAATTCACCGAGAAACCGGAGGGCGGTGGGGTCGTTCGGCGCGAGGCTGACGGCGTGCGTGTAGTGTTCCTCGGCCTCGCGATAGCGGGCTTCGAGCTCGGCCTTGAGGCCGGCTTCAAGCGCGAGACGCAAGGCTTGGAGCCCGGCGCTGGAGAGCGGGACGGAGGCTTGGTCGAGAAGGAGTTGATCGGAGGCGGAGAACGCGAGGGGCGCGCCGAGGGCCTTGAGTTTTTCGGCGGCGCGTTTGCCGAGCGGGGCGAAGAGACAGCGTTCGGACCAGACCGACTTGAGGTCTTCGATGGCGGCTTTGGTATCGCCGGCGGAGTGTTTTTGAGAGGCGCGGCTGAAGAGGGCTTCGAGGTCGGCTTCGCGCTTCCCGAGGAGGGTGCGCGCGAGGGTCTCGACCTGTTCCGCGGAGAGGGCCTGGGTGCGTTCAGCGGAGACGCGGCCGAGCTCGGTTCCATCGCGGGCGGCAATCACCAGGACGTCTTGAGCGGATGGAATGGCGTAGGTTTTGCGGATGGCTTGGTTTCCCGGGGTGACGAGGCCGGTGAAGACACAGCGCGCACCCAAGGCCGTCAGTTCGGCGGAGCGATGGAGGGGAGAGGCGGCGGCGCCATCGAGGGACACGGGGAACCAGAGAATGAGCAACGATATGCCGGGATCGGTGGGGAGGGACTTGCCGGGCGAGAGCGTTTGCCAGGAGACGCGGAAGGTATCGGTCGGCTTTGCATTGGGGATCACGCCCCCCTTTCCGCCACCGCCGCCGCCGCCGCAGGTGGCGAACACGGTGAGGGGCGTCACAGACAGGATCAACAGAGCCGTGATGAAGGTGACGTGAAGACGGGAGGCGACGTTCATGATAAGGGAATGACGATGGGGTGAACGTTAGGTATCTCCCCCGGGCAGGCGAATTATTTACAGGAGCCTGCGATAATTGGCGATTTCAGGGGGCCGGATCGCGGGAGAGCCAGGCGGCGAGGTCGGCGGGGGTGGCGATCGTTTCGCCAAATTGGTAGTCGCGGTCGAGCAGCGAGGCGTAGGCGGGCTCCAGGAACCGGCGGCATTGGAGGATGACCTTGGCATGCTGGCCGGGGGAGCGCACGAGGCGGCCGAGAGCTTGATTCACTTTTTGGATACCGGGGACCGACGACCAGGGCGTGGCTGATGCGTCCGCCGAGCGTATCGATGCCCTCCGCGAAACTGCTGCCGAGGACGAGGAAGAGTGCGTCGGAAAACGCGAGGGATTCGTCGACCCAGGCGGTTTGCGCGGCGAGGTCGGAGAGGCGGGGCTGGAGGGCGGCGCGCAGGTGCGGGTGGCGTTGGCGAAGGGTGTTTTCGATTGATTCCGCGTAGGCGTAGCTTGGGAAAAAAACCGCCACCGCGCGGGGCGCGGTGGAATGACCAATGTTCAATGACCAATGACCAAGGGATGAAGTGGCGGCGGAGTGGAGGGTGGCGATGGTATCGGCGGTGGTGCCGGCGTGGCGGGCGCGTTGCTGGTAGGTGGTGTCGACGCGGATGTCGTAAGCGACGTCGTAGGCGTGATCCCGCCAAGGCGTATGCGCCGTCACGGACGTGACGGAATGACCAATGGCGGTGCCGGTGACGCCAGGCTCGTGACCTCGGCTGCTGTGGGAAGGGGCGGCGGGGAGCGGAGTCCCCTCCTTACCTTCGGACAGGCCGCAGGCTTCGGCGAAGGTTGTGGCGGGGCCGGGGGTGGCAGTGGCGAAGATCACGCCGGCGTAGTCGCGAAGAATTTCGCCAGTGGGAAGGGCGGCGTCGAGACAGGTGAGGCGGAGTTCGCCGGCGCGGGGGCTCCACACGAGACGCGGAAAGGGCTGGGTGAACCATTCGGCGAGGGCGGGGATTTGCCAGAGGAGTTCGCGGACGGGTTGCTCGATCTGTTCGTAGTCGAGGGGCGTGAGCGCGAGGGTTTCGGCGAGGTGACGGAGGGCGTCGGCGAGGTCGTCTTCCTGGGCGAGGTCGACCGCTTCGCAGGGCGCCAGCGAGGCAAGGAGAAGCGTCCAGGTTTCCCACGCCCGCTGGAACGCGGCGGGTGCACGGACGTGGTCGAGTTCGGAGAGGACGCGACGCGCGTCGTCGGCGAAGACGGTGTGCGAGCGGGCATCGGCGGCGCGGGAGGGAAGGTTGTGCGCCTCGTCAATCACAAGGAGCGTTTCGGCGGGGTTGAAGCCGGGCTGGTTGTAGAAGAGTCCGCGATTGGCCGGGGCGAAAACGTAGTTGTAGTCGCCGATCCACACATCCTGAAAGGCGAGGGCGGTGCGGGTGATTTCGTAGGGACAGATTTGCGCGGCCTGTCCGGCGGCGCGGAGGGTTTCAACGTCGCGGGCTTCGTCTTCGAAAAGATAAAAACGGGAGAGACCGGCGCGCGTCCAGCGTTGGGCGACGGACTCGGGATGGTTGAATTCGCGGCGCTGGCAGAAGCAGACGGGATTGAGGCAATGCTCGTGTTTTGGACGGACGTGCCACGCCGCGACCGGCGTGGAATGATCAATGACCAATGACGAATGTCCAATGTCGGCGGCAGGAGCGGGGGCGGACGTTTTCGATTCTTGGGAGGAAGCCGGACCAGCGGTCTTGTCACTTATTAAGTGACAAACCGGGCTTGGGGAGGCGGTCATGGAGCGGAGGGTGCGCAGGACCTGGAGCTGTCCGGTGGCCTTGCTGGTGAGGTAGAGAAGGCGGGCGTAGCGGCCGGCTTTCATCGCGCCGAGGGCGCATTCGAGGAGCGCGCCGGTTTTGCCGAAGCCGGTGGGGGCGGTGAAGAGGACCCGGGGGTGGCTCGCGAGGGCGCCGGCGAGGTCAGCTTGCGTGGTCTGCTGGCCTTCGCGCAACTCAGAGAAGGCGGGGCGATAGCGGAGGTTGCGGAGACGTTCGCGGGCGCGGAGACGGAGGTTGAGGAACTCGGCGACGCGTTCGAGCTGGACGCGGAAGGGGGCTTCGTCGGACGCGGTGAAGACGATGGTCTGGACGAGTCCGCTGCCGGCTTCGACGAAGACGAGTTCGCCGCGGATTTTTTCCGCCGGGTCGGCGATGCGGCGGAGGGCGAGGTAGGTGGCGAGTTGAGCGAAATAATCGGGATGCGCGGCGCGGAGGTCCTCCTCGGGCGCGGGGAGCGGGTCGAGGGTGGTTTTTATTTCACGGAGGGTCGCGGGCGCGTGGGGGGAGGCCGGCGGGAGGAACTGGTCGATGCGTCCGGTGAGGGTGAAGGTCCAGCCGGCGTGGAAAACGCGACCGCTGACGGGCACTTCGAACGTGGCGGCGGGCGTGGTGACGGCGGCGGTGGCGCGGAGTTCCTGGTGCCAGCGGGTGCCGAGGCGGGCGCGCCAGAGACCTTGGGCGCCGGTGTTGTCGGAGGGTTCACGCGGGCCGATCGTGAACGCGGAGAATTCGCCAATGCTCAGGGAGGCGGTGCGTTGATCGAGGTCGAATTCCATGCGTGCGCGGGGTCGGAAGGTTCACCACGAAACACACGAAATACACGAAAGAAAGAGCGGACGGAGAGATTGACCGCAAAGAGGCGCGGAAGACGCAAAAAGGAGGCGGAGCGAGTTGCCACAAAAAGGCACAAAAACGGAACGGAATCAGTCGAGGCGGATCTCGGTGTGTTGACGAAGATAGTCCTCCAGGCGGCGGAGAAGGCGGGTGACGTCGGCGGGGGGCGTGGTCTGGGTTGCGAGCGGCTGGTTGATCAAGGCGACGGCGAGCGGGCGGTCGGCCGCGGGAAGCGCGGGAAACCATTGTTGCTTCAAGGGATGACCTTCGTCGCGGGCGAAGCGGTAGAGGCTTTTCAGATGCACGATATCGGGGCGGCCGGACGAGGCGAAGGCGGCGAAGGCGGTGCGGAGGAGCGCGTGGATGGCCGGATGGCTTTCGTCGGCTCCGGGATTGCGGGCGACCAGCGAGGCGAAGGCGGAGGCATGCAGGAGCGATTCGTAGCGCCGGCCGATGCCCGCATGCCGGGTGAGGAGCCGGGCTTCCTTGACGAACCAGGCGTCGCCGGAGGCGGTGCCTTCGAGGAGGAGCGCGACCTCGTCGAACAGGTCGAGCGCGAGGTGGGCGGCGGAGGGTTTTTTGCCGGGGAGTCGCTGGAGGATGCGCAGGGTGCCGTGTCCGGGGGTGAAGACGGTGAAGGCTTGAAAGGAGTCGGCCGGCGGCCAGGTGCGCAGCACGATGGCATCGGTGGTGAGTGAGGGGCCGCCGCTCATGACGGACCTCCCGGAGCCGGTCCGCCGTGTGTGGAATGACCAATGGCCAATGGCCAATGACCAATGAATCGGCGGATGCGCATGGGGCGCGATTAACGGCGGAGGTTGAACGCGGGGATGGCGTTCGCGGCGTGCAAGAGCTTCATCGCGCGGGCCTCGGCGGCGCGCATTTTGCGTTTTTTGGCGGGCTGGAGGTCGTCGTAGCCGGCGAGGTGGAGCCAGCCGTGGACCACGTAGAGGGTCAGCTCCTCGCTGAAATCACGGTCGTTGTTTTTTGAATACGTGGCCGCGGTGTCGGCGGAGACGCAGATTTCGCCGGCGACGCCGAGTTCGGGCTGGCCGTCGAAGGTGATGACGTCGGTGGTGGTCGGGTCGTCGAGGAAATCGCCATGCAGTTTCGCCAGCTTGGAGTCGGTCAGGAACGCGAGCGACAGTTCGCCATCGGGGCAGCCGCCGAGGAATTTTTCACGGTGGTCGTCGAGCGTGGCGATGACCCGGGCGACTGCTTTTTTGTCGAGGCGCAGGCGCGGGTGGGCGTTGAGGATGTCGAGGTCGCGTGCGGGCATGGACGGATCAGGCGGGGAGGAACTTGGGCGCCTCGTCCTCGGATTCGCGCGGGTAGGCGACGCGGCCGTGGAGCATGTTGAGGAGGGTGAAGGTGAAGCTGGTCTTGATGCGGGCGAGTTCCTCGAAGGTGATCGGGGCTTCGTCGAGCTGTCCGTCCTCCATGCGGTCGCGGAAGATCTGGTCGATGATTTCGCCGAGGTGCTGCGGGGTGACCTTGCGGAGGGAGCGCGAGGCGGCCTCGACGCCGTCGGCGAGATGGATGATGGCGCTTTCCTTGAAGCGGGGGCGGGGGCCGTCGTAGCGATACGTGCTTTCGCTGACGGGAACCGGGTCGAGGCCGGGAAGGGCGGAAATGAACGGATCCTTGGACGGGGTGTCCTGGGTGGCGCCCTGGGTGGGGAACGGCGGGCGGGTGTGCTGGACCGCGCGGTGATAGAAGTAGCGGATCAGGGTGGTGCCGTGGTGCTGCTGGATCACGTCGATGATGGCGCGGGGCAGCTTGTGTTTGAGCGCGAGGTCCACGCCGTCCTTGACGTGGCTCTTGATGATGAGCGCGGAGAGCGACGGGTTGCTCAGGTCGTGAGGATTGACGCCGTTGCGCTGGTTTTCGGCAAAATACTCGGGCTTGGCGGTTTTGCCGATGTCGTGGAAGAGGGCGCAGACACGGGCGAGGAGGGGGTTGGCGCCGACCTCGGCGGCGGCGTTTTCGGAGAGCTGGGCGACGACGAGGGAGTGGTGGTAGGTGCCGGGCGCCTCCAGTTGCATGAGGCGGAGGAGGGGGTGGTTGTAGTCGGTGAGTTCGAGCAGCGTGATGTCGGTGGTGCGCTTGAAAAGCCCCTCGAGGACGGGGAGCAGTCCGACCACGATCACACCGGTGAGGATGCCGGTGGAAAGTCCGGCGGCCATGTGTTTGAGGATGGTGAGGAATTCGAGGCGGTCGATAAAACCGATGATGAGCGCGAAGGCGGCGACGGTGATGCCGGCGAACACGGAGGCGCGGACGACGTTGCCGCGCTTGCGGGTGTGGCTGCTCCAGAAAATCGCAACGACGGAGGCGAGGAACGTGAGGACGAGGAGATCCAGCCGGTTGCCATAAATGACGCTCGTGAAGATCGAGATGAACAGCGCCATGAAGATGGCGGAGCCGGCATTGATGAGGATGGCAACGATCAGCGGCGCGATGGCGACGGGCGCAAGATATGGCAGGAGGGACGCGGCGGAGGAGTTCGCGATGAAGAAGGGCAGTCCTCCAAGGGCGTAGGTGGCGCGAACGAGGGCGAGGTTGAGGATCACCACGAGGGCGAGGAGGGCGAGGCGGCCGTTGCTCAGGAGGGTTTCGCGATCCTCGATGCGGATGTAGAGGACGCTGGCGAGGAGCATCGCGAGCACGAGGAGCACGCGGCCGAAGAGCTGAAGGTTTTCGTCGAAGGCGATGTCGCTGTGCTCGAGGAGGAACTTCCGGTGGGCGGTGAGCATTTCGTATTGCTCGGGGGTGACGCGCAGGCCGGGTTCGATGATCGTCTGGCCGCGGGCCACATCGACCATGACGGGCTTGAGTTCACGAATGGCCCGGTCCTTGAGGTGGCGGGTGGCCTCGATATCGAAGGTGAGGTTCGGAGAGACGCCGTTGCGGAAGATGCGGAAGAGGGGAAGGCCGAGTTCGCGTCCGCCGGATTCGGCGGCGAGGTTGATACGGAGGGCGGTGAGGGCCTGTTCAAACGATTGGGGAGGGCGGCGGGCGGGGGTGCCGTCGGCATTGAGGATCTGCGAAATGTTAATCTGACCGGGGTCGGTGCCGAAGTTGCGCGGGTCGTAGACGCCCTCGTTGTAGATGTCGCGAAGGACGCGCAGGCCGCTTTCGATCAGGGCGGTGCGAACGGGAGGAGCGCCGGCTTTGAGCAGGATGGAGACATCGGAGAGGGCGACCTGGTAGGGTCCCTTGGCATTGAAGGCTTCGACCAGGGCGGTGAAATCGTCTTTGCGCTTCGCGGAGAGAACATTGACCTCGGGGTGATCGCGCTCGAAGGACTCGAGGGATGCGAGCAGTTCGCGGAGATGGGCTTCGAAGAGGTTGAACGCGTCCAGGTCGAGGCGGAAGACGGGAGGGAGGCGGTCGCGAATCTGTTCGCCGGCGAGGCGGGTTTTTTCGGCGCTGGCGTAACGGAAGGGCGCGCTGGCGACAATGCGCAGGCTGGCGATCTGATTGGGAAGAACGGGGAGGTTGGCGGTCGAGATGCCGACGAAGCTGATGAGCACGATGGCGGCGGTGGTGGCTGCGAAAATCAGCAGCGTGACGAGCCGGCTCGTCTCAAGGAACTCCACCGTGCCGGAGACCGTGGCGGTCTTGCGGGTGCGCGGGTGGTTATGATGGAGCAGTTTGGTGAGGAAGGGAGGCATCTCGGTTTAGCGGGCTTCGTCGCCATCGGCGGTCGCGATGGGGTTTTTGTAACGTTCGTAAGCCTCGATGATTTTAAGGACGAGCGGGTGGCGCACGACGTCAGCGCCGCTGAATTGGTGAAACTCGATGCCGGGGACGTCGCGGAGAATGCGTTGAACCTCGAGGAGGCCGGATTGCTTGGCGCGGGGCAGATCGATCTGGGTGATGTCTCCGGTGACGACCATGCGCGACTCTTCGCCGAGGCGGGTGAGGAACATCATCATCTGCTCGGGCGTGGTGTTCTGCGCCTCGTCCAGGATGATGAAGGAATTGGAGAGGGTGCGTCCGCGCATGTAGGCGAGCGGGGCGATCTCGATCACGTTTTTTTCGGTGAGGCGCGCGACGTCCTCGGCATCGAGCATGTCGGCCATCGCATCGTAGAGCGGGCGGAGATACGGGAGGATTTTTTCGTTGAGGTCACCCGGGAGGAAACCGAGGGCCTCGCCCGCCTCGACGGCGGGACGGGTGAGGATGATGCGCTGGACCTGGTTCTTAAGGAGCGCGGAGACGGCGGCGGCCATCGCGAGGTAGGTCTTGCCGGTGCCGGCGGGACCAATGCCGAAGACGAGCGGGTGCGTCTGGATGGACTGGAGGTAGAGCTTTTGGCCGAGCGTCTTGGGGACGATGGTTTTCCGGTTGGTGGCGACGACGAGGGGCTTGCCGAAAAGTTCGCGGAGATGATCGGATTCCCCCCGGGCGATCATTTCGACAAAGCGCGTGAGGTCGGTCGTGCGGATTTGCACGCCGTGGGTCCGGGCTTCGTTGAGGAAACCGAGGAGTGATTCGGTTTGCGCGATGGCGGCCTCGGGGCCGTCGATTTGCAGCCAGTCGTCGCGACTGACCAGGGTGACGCCGAGGTGCTTTTCGATGAACGCCAGGTTGTCTTCGCGTCCGGCGTAGAGCTGGTGGAGGTGGCGCGCGGACGGGAAATGGAGGGTTTTCGTCGCCATGAGGGCTTCTTAGAAATGACGAATGACCAATGACGAATGTCGAATGTCAGATGACACTGGCATGGAAGGGACTGGTTGCGAATGGGTCATTCGTCATTGGGCATTCTCGCCGCTTCGGCGGCGAGCCGTTCCCAAGTGGCTTCGAGGGCTTGGGGGAGGATGCGGGTCTGTCCGAGGACGGGCATGAAGTTGTTGTCGCCGTTCCAGCGCGGAACGATGTGGCCGTGCAGGTGCGGAATGCTGCCGCCGGACGCGGAGCCCAAGTTGAACCCGAGGTTGAACCCATCGGGTTTCAGGGCGGTTTTCAGGATTTTTTTGCCGAAGGTGATGATGGCAAAGAGATCGGCGCTCTCGTCCGGCGTGAGTTCCTCGATGTCGGTCGTCTCGCGGAACGGGATGGCCAGCAAGTGCCCCGGATTATAGGGAAACCGGTTGAGCATCAGGAAGGAAAGGGGACTCCGGTGAACGATAAGGGCGGCGCGATCATCCCCCAAGGCAGGCAACTCGGTGAACGGCCGTTTGAAATCAGGCATGCGCGGCGCCTCAATATATTCCATGCGCCAGTAAGGATGGAGCTGCGACATCAGTGAAAAGGCGGACAGGTAAAAGTCCGCTTGCGGCAATGTCAAAGCCCGCTGCGGGCCGTGTCGCCGCCCATTTGCGTGAAGAATTTGAAATTGTAGGGGCGGGTTTGTGCGGCGATGAATCGGGGTTCTATTTAAAACAATGGATGCCTTTAAACCTGTTCAGCGTCGTCGTGTGGTGGTCACCGGTCTCGGTGCGGTCAGTCCGTTGGGGCTGAACGCGAGCGACACATGGACCGGTCTGGCGGCCGGCCGTTCCGGTATCGGCCCGATCACGCGGTTTGATCCGACGGGCTGCACCGCCCAGATCGCGGGCGAGGTGAAGGGGTTCGAACCCACCCGTCCGCTGGCGACGCCGCTTTATCCGCGAGGCAAGGAGGGCGAGGTGCTGGCTTCGGTGTTTACGCCGAAGGATGCCAAAAAATTCGGACGCTTTACCCATCTCGGCGCGACGGCGGCGGTCGAGGCTTATGCGGATTCGGGGCTGGATGCGCACCGCGTCGGACTCAATCCGGAGCGGATGGGGGTAAATCTCGGGGTGGGCTTGGGTGGCCTGCCGGAGATCGAGGCGATGCAAGAGACCTATAAGACCGGGGGCTTTCGCAAGATTTCGCCGTTTTTTATTATTCAAATCGCCCCCAACCTGCTCGCCGGCCAGGTGAGCCTGCTGCTCGATTTTCGCGGGCCGAACATGGCGGTCGCCTCCGCTTGCGCGACGAGCGGACATTCATTGGGCGAGGCGGCGGCGGCGATCGCGCGCGGCGACGCCGAAGTGATGATCGCGGGTGGCGCGGAGTCCACGGTGACGCCGCTGGCGATCGGGGCCTTTGCACAGATGCGCGCGCTTTCGACGCGCAATGACGCGCCGGAGAAGGCCTCGCGTCCTTATGACAAGGATCGCGACGGCTTCGTGCTCGCGGAGGGGGCGGTGGTGTTTGTGCTCGAGGACTACGAACATGCGGTGAAACGCGGCGCGCGGATTTATGCCGAGCTGCGCGGTTACGGTGCCTCGGCCGATGCCTATCACCTGTCGTCGCTCGCACCGGGGGCGGAAGGGTCGCAGCGTTCGATGCGGGCGGCGCTTGCCTCCGCGGGACTTCCCGCGACGGCGATTGATTATGTGTCGGCCCATGCGACGTCCACGCCCGGCGGCGATGGCGAGGAGTCCACGGCGATCGCGACAGTCTTTGCCGAAAACAAGGCCACGCTCCACGTGAGCGGCGTGAAATCGATGACCGGCCACCTCCTCGGTGGCGCGGGCGCGATGGGGGCGTTCGCCGCGGTGAAGGCGATTCACGAAGGCGTGATTCCCCCGACGATCAACCTGGAGAACATCGACCCGGCCATTGCGGCGCTGGGGCTCAACGTGACGCCGAACGTTGCCGTGAAAAAGACGGTGCGCGCGGCGCTCGCCAACAGCTTTGGCTTCGGTGGCACGAATTGCTCGGTGGTGTTCACGTCGATGTGAGGCGGCCGCCTTCGCCATGGACCGCAGACTCCGTTGGTTTTTCGCGCTGCTCGCGCCGGTGATCGTGTGGTCGTGGATCGCACCGCACGACCGGCTGACGTGGTGGCTTGAGGCGGGACCGGTGGGGGTTGCGGCCGTGGTGATGATTGCGCTGCGGAAGCGGTTTCCCCTGTCCACACTGTTGCTCGTGCTCGCCTGGTTGCACTGCGTGGTGTTGCTCGTGGGCGCGCATTATACCTATGCGCGGGTGCCGGCGTTTGACTGGCTCCGTGAACTGACGGACGGGACGCGCAACAACTACGACAAGCTCGGCCATTTCATCCAGGGGTTCGTGCCGGCAATTCTCACGCGGGAGATTTTGTTGCGGACCTCTCCGCTGGGCGGCCCAGGCGATGGACGGCCAAGTCGCTGGCTGGGATTTCTCGTTGTGAGCGTGTGCCTGGCGTTCAGTGCGTTTTATGAACTGGTCGAGTGGGCCGTCGCGGAAACGAGCGGTGAAGCGGCGGAGAGTTTTCTCGGCACGCAAGGCTATGTGTGGGACACGCAATCGGACATGGCCCTTGCCCTGATCGGCGCCGTGAGTGCGCTCGTCATCCTATTCCGGATCCATGACCGCTCGCTTGCGAAAGTGCTGGCCGCGCGCGGCGGGATCGGGCAATCCGGGCATTCCCCATGACAAGCTTTTGGAAACAATGGACCGCGACGGTGCCCGCACCGTTTTTGACCGCGCTGCTGCTCGGCGCGGGTTTCATGGGCTTTGTCGCGTGGGACCAGTCGCATTGGTGGAGCACCAAGGAGGACTACGGATTCGGCTGGCTGGTGCCCGCGTTCGTGGCGTTCGTGGTCCATGACCGCTGGCCGCGCATCCTCGTCGCATTGCAAGCCTGCGCGGCGCCGGGCAGTCCGCGCGCAACCGGTGCGGCGCAGTGGACGCTTGGGTTTTTATGTTATGCGGCACTGGCCGGCGGGGCGCTGCTGTTCCTGATCGGCGCGCTTTATCGCGCCGGTGCGGGATCGTCGTATCCAGGCACGCTGGCGCTGTCGCTCGGCACGGGGGTGCTGGTGTTGCCGCTGTTGTTCCTTAATACGCCCGAACCCACGACGGGGGCGGGAGGCGCGGCACCGGAGAAAGCGGGAGTGTTCTCCGATGCGCGGGTGAGGCTGGTGTCGCTTTTTCTTTTCCCCGCACTCGTGTGGCTGGTGTCGGCCCCGATGGTGTCGGTCATTGAGAACAACCTCAGTCTCTTCATGCTCAACCGCGTGGCGGCCGTGGTGTTTTTTGTGTTCGATATCCTCGGGCTGGCCATCGAACAACAGGGCAACGTGCTCAAGCTGCCGACGGGGGATGTAGGCGTGGCCGAGGCGTGCTCGGGCATTCGTTCCTTTACGGCGTGTTTGTTCGCAGGGTCGTTTCTGGCGGCGGTGTTTCTCGACAAGCTCTGGAAAAAAATCGGGCTGGTCGCCTCGGCGGTCGCTTTTGCGTTTATCACCAACCTGCTGCGCAGCCTTTTCCTGACCGCGTGGGCCTATAATTACGGTCCCGAGGCAATCGAGGGCAAGGTGCACGATATCGCGGGTTACGCGGTGCTGGGCCTCACGGTGGTCGGGTTGTTATGCCTGCTGCCGATTTTCAACCTGAAGTTTGTTTCGTCCGATGACGGCGACCATCACGACGATTCCCCTGATGGCGCTATTGCGGGAAGTGCGCCGGCCGGAGGCAAGGCGGGCTGAGCGGACGCGATGATCTGGCTCTACCGGTTTTTATTTCCGCCGGCGATGCTGCTGGCTTTGCCGTATTATCTGCTGCGGATGCGGCGGCGCGGCGGTTATCGGGAGCACTTCGGACAACGCTTCGGTGCGGTTCCGCCGTTGCCGGCAAAGCGTCCGGGCGTGCGGCGGGTGTGGCTGCAAGCGGTGAGCGTGGGCGAGATGCTGGCGATCGCGCCGCTGCTGGAGGCCTTGCGCGCCGACCCGGCGGTGGAGGTCTACCTGACGACCACGACGAGCACCGGTTATGCGCTGGCCCGCGAACGTTACACGGGACTCGCGATCGGGATCGGTTATTTTCCGGTGGATTGGTGGCTGTTTTCACGGCGGGCATGGACGCGGATCGCGCCCGACCTGGTGATCCTGCTCGAAGGTGAGCGCTGGCCCGAACACATCCGCCAGGCGAACGTGCGCGGGGTGCCGGTGCTGGCGGTCAACGCGCGGCTTTCCGACCGCAGCTTCCGCCGCATGATGAAGCTGCGCGCGCTGTCCGCACCGTTGTTTCGCGGCATTTCACGCGTGCTCGCCTGCTCGGAACATGATGCGGAGCGTTTCCGCGAAATCGGATTTTCCGCCGGTCATGTCATCACAACGGGCAACATCAAACTCGATGTGACGATCCCGTTGCTCTCGACCGAGGAGAAGCTCGCGTTGCGTCGCGAGCTTGGTTTTGGCGGTGAATCCGTGCTGCTCGGTTCGTCCACGTGGCCGGGCGAGGAGGCGGCGTTGATCGAGGTGTTCAAGGCCTTGCGGGCCGAGGGCAGGGTGGTGCGGTTGTTGATCGTGCCGCGTCATGCGGAACGTCGCGCCGAGATCGAGGAGCTTTTTCAAGGCGGCGGGCTTGCGTATCATTTTCGTTCGCGCGGTCCGGTCCCGGCCGGCGTGCCGGTGGATGTCGTCGTGGCTGACACCACGGGCGAATTGCGCCGGCTCACGCAGCTTGCGGAACTGGTGTTTGTTGGAAAAAGCCTGCCGCCCCATCACGAGGGCCAGACGCCGGTCGAGGCGGCGGCGTTGGGCAAGCCGGTGATTTTTGGACCCGTGATGTCGAATTTTCGCGCGATCTCACGGGATATGTGCGCGGCGGGCGCGGCGCTGGCCGTGCCGGATGTCGCCGGCTTGCACGCGGCGGTGCTGTCGTTGTGGGCCGACGCCCCGGCGCGCGCCCGCATGGCGGCGGCGGCGCAAGCCTGGCGGCAGGCCAATCAAGGAGCGGTGGGCCGCACGCTTGAGGTTATCCGCAAGGAACTTGCCGGCCTCGTGAATTAAGGGTTGCCCGCACTCCCCGGTGGCCTACGGTCCGACCTTTTACGTTGGATGCAAACGCACGGTCCGAAACGAGTCTATACTCCTCAGTCGCTTGAATTCTGGTTCGGCAAACTCGAACACGACTGGGAGCGCCATTTCAGCGAGGCCCAATTGGAGGAAGGCCATCGTATTTATCGCGACGGCGAAGTGCGTGAACTCGAGTTGACCGCGTCCGACGCGATCATCCACCGGCGCATCGAAAAAAAGGACGAATACGCCGTCATCGAGTGGACGGATGCGGGCGTTTCCGTGCGCTCGTCCTCGACGGACATCAATGTGGCGCATTCGCTGGCGGTGGCCGGCCTGCATGAGATCGAGGAATTGGTGGCCGACGAAATCTCCCCGCTGCCCGATGACCAGCCCCCGGCGGCACCGGCCGCGGCGCCCACGACGAGCGGCCACGGTTTCACCCACGGCCCCGCCTCCCATGCCAACGGGCATGCCCCCGCACCGGCGGCTTCCTCCGCGCCGGTGCGCGCCCCCTCGGCTTCGCGCCGCACGCCCGCCGGTGCCGCCGCCCGCGCCGCGTCCCGCACGTTGATCCTGGTTTTCACGACCACGACCGAGGGGCTGACGTTTCAGGCCAACTGGGTGAATCCGGATAAGAAACGCGTGCCCGCTCTCGGCCAGGTGGCGCAAAATGCCGGTCAAGGTCACGCCACCGTCAGCTCCAGCGAGCGCGCCAAGTTGATCGGTCTCGCCGCCTACGCCAGGAAGGCGCATTTCGCCTACAATCAGGTCACCGGGCTTTACGTGCTCGGTTCGGTGGTGGAGATCCCCAATTTCCTCAAGGTCACGCTGCCGGCGTGGAAAAAACTCTTCGCCGTCGAACTCGATGCGCAGTCCTCGACGCTCCTTCAAGGCACCAAGGAAATCTCCGTCGAGGCCGTCGCGACCACGCGCAAGGGCAAGTCGGAGGGGCAGGGGCTCGACCTGCGCTGGATTTTCAAGGCCGGCGAACGTCTGCTGACCGACGAGGAAGTCTCGATCCTCACGAAGAAGGGCACGTCGCCCGTGATCATCCCCAGCATCGGCATTGTCTCGCTGCCGATCGAACGGCTTGCGTCGATCAGCGCCTGGCATCGCACCGCGGCCGAGGCGCGCGGCAGCGGCGAGCTTTCGCCTTACCTGATTTTTTCCCTCTACAGCGACAGCCGCGTCAAACTCACCCTCTCTCCGGAGCTGGAAGCGTGGCGCCAGAATGTGCTCACCGCCACCGCGGTCACGCCCGTGCTGCCAGAGTTGCTCCGTCCCTATCAGCGTCGCGGCGTCGAGTGGCTGCATCACCTGTGCGACGTGGGTTGCCATGGTTTGCTCGCCGACGAGATGGGCTTGGGCAAGACGCTTCAGGTGCTTACGTTGCTGGCGTCGCGTCCGCAGACCGACCGCCCGAGCGTCATCGTGTGCCCCGCCAGCGTGGTGCCTGTCTGGCGCGAGGAGATCCTGCGCTTCTACCCGCACCTCGCCGTCGACGTGCTCAAGACGGGCAACGATTTCACGTCGCACAAGAACGCCGTCATCTGGCTCGCGAGCTACACGCAGTTGCGCAAGCACCGCACCTTGCTCAGCCAGCACGAATTCTCCTACGCGGTGCTCGATGAAGGGCAGTTCATCAAAAACCCCGATGCCAAGGTCACGCAGACGTGTTTCGCGATCCGTGCCCGCCACCGCATCGTGCTAACCGGCACGCCGCTGGAAAACCGTCAGCTCGATCTCTGGTCGATCTTCCGGTTCCTCCTGCCGGGCCTGCTCGGATCACGGGTGATTTTCGAAACGGCCCTGACCACCGACCGCTCCGGCACGCTTGAACGCCTTCGCGCGCAACTTGCCCCCTTCATCCTGCGTCGCACGAAAAACGAAGTCGCCACCGAGCTTCCGCAAAAGGTCGAGATCGATCTCATCTGTCCGCTCACCGAGGTGCAACGCGCCGAATACGCGAAGATTTGCTCCGAGGGCCTCAACCGCCTCGGCGATGACGTGGGCGCGGCCATGCGCGAAAAGTCCTTCGGCTTCCTCGCGTTGCTCACGCGCCTGCGCCAGGTCTGCTGCGACCCGGACATGCTGCCGTGGATGCATGCGCCGCTGACCGATTCCGGCAAGATCACCCTGCTGATCGAGAAACTCGCCGAGGTCATCGGCAGCGGCCACAAGGTCGTCATCTTTTCGCAATTCGTGATGCTGCTCGACCGTGTGCGCGCGGCGTTGATCGAAAGTTTCCCCGACCTGCCGCGTTACGAACTCACCGGCATGACGCTTGATCGCCTCAAGCCCGTGCAGTCGTTCCAGAACGCCGAAGGGGCGGCCGCGATGCTCGTGTCGCTCAAGGCCGCCGGCACCGGCATCACGTTGCACGCGGCGGATTACGTTTTCCTGCTGGATCCCTGGTGGAACCCCGCGGTCGAGGCGCAGGCGGTGGATCGCGTGCACCGGATCGGCCAGAAGAGCACGGTGTTTGTGTATCGCATGGTGACGGCCGGCACGATCGAGGAGCGCATCCAGGCGCTGCAGGCTTCTAAAAAAGATTTGTTCAACCGGGTCGTGGGCGGGCTGGGCGGCGATTTCGATCTAAGCCGGCATTTCTCGTCGTTGCATGAGCTGGTGCAGCTTACGGAAACGCCGGAAGAGACCGAGCCGGGTTTGTAAGGAGAGGGATCTGGACGCGGCTTTCCGCCGCAGGTCCGAACGGCCCGGCAAAATGCCGCATCTGCCTGCTTTGGGTATGCTTATTACGGCGTCGTAACACAACTGCCGCCGAATCGTAACAATCGCCTGCCATCTTGGGGCCTGATTCGCACAGCCAGTGCGCATCACCAACACACCAACACCCAAGAACATGGCTAAAAACTCACTTAAATGGCTCGCGCTGCTCGGCGGCGTGGCACTCGGCGCCGCCTCCCTTGCGGTCGCCCAAGACAGCGGCCCGCTCATCGACACCCTCGTTAAAAAGGGTATCCTCACCGACCAGGAAGGTGAAGAGCTGCGCGTGGAGCTGCTCAAGGATTTCGGCGGCAGCCCCGCCGGCAAATTGGGACTTTCCTCCGCCTTGAAAGAATTCCGCATCTCCGGTGACGGCCGCGTCCGCTACGAAAACCGCAGCGGTCAGAATGATCTGGAGGACAACCAGGAGCGTGCCCGCTGGCGCTACCGCCTGCGTTTTGGCCTGACCGGCAAATTTGGCGACGGCTGGTTCTTCGGCACGCGCATGGAGACCGGCACGGGCAACCGTTCGAGCAACGCCACCTTCGGCGATTACGCCAACACTCCTTTTGGCAAGGGTGGCAACAATGCCATCAATGTCGGCCAGATCTACATCGGCCGCGTCATGGGTGACTTCACCATTACCGCCGGACGCTTCGCGAATCCGTTGACCACCACCTCGATGGTTTGGGACGGTGACATCAACTTCGAAGGCCTTGCCGAGCAATGGAAGCACGAGAGCGGCAACGTCACCTGGATGGCCAACCTGAGCCAGGTCATCTATGACGATGGCAATCCGGAGAACTCGTTCGGTGGCGCGGCGCAGAACGAGGAAATCTACCTCCTCGCCAATCAGATCGGTGCAAAGATCAAGTTTAGCAACGGCATGGCCCTGACGGTCCTTCCCACCTATTATGCCTATGCCAACGAAAACGGTGAACTCACCGGCGGTTTGACCACCGGCGTCGCTTACCCGACCGGCCTCTCCATCGTGGAAATCCCTGTTGAGCTGGCCTTCACGATCGGCTCACTCCCGGCCCGCGTCTGGATTGATTACGCGATGAACCTGGATGCCGACGAGCGTGCCGACTTTGCCGGTGCCTCCGCCTTCGACGGTGAGGACACCGCCTACCAAATCGGTTTCGGCATCGGCCAGACCAAGGTCAAGGGCGACTGGGAGGCCAAGGTCTTCTGGCAGTCGGTCGAGGCGTTCGCGCTCGACGGCAATCTGGTTGATTCCGACCTCTTTGACAGCCGCACCAACATGGAAGGCGTCGTTCTTCAGTTCGGCTACGTCCTCAGCGACGGCGTCACCGCCAACCTCACTTATGCTCATGCCGAGCGTATCGAGGACGCCCTTCCTGCCTACGGCGCGGGTGACATCGGCACGACCGCCCTCGAGAAATACAACCTCATCCAGGCGGATCTGAATATTAAGTTCTAAGGTTTTCGTT
This sequence comes from Rariglobus sp., assembly GCA_029266495.1. GTDB lineage: Bacteria > Verrucomicrobiota > Verrucomicrobiia > Opitutales > Opitutaceae > Rariglobus. The sequence goes on from JAQSWS010000053.1 coordinate 21,346, forward strand.
CCAGACACACGGGACGGAAACCCGTCCCGTGTGTCCCATTGTTTTCCAGAAACTCCGTCCGTTTAATTCACATGAAAAAATCCATTCTCATTCTTACCGCTCTTGTCGCCGCGGCTTCCGCCCAAGCCCAGAAGCTCGTCATCAAGGGCTCCGACACGCTCGGCGCCAAGCTGGTGCCCATGCTCTCCGAAGAGTATAAGGCTTCCCATCCCGGCGTTTCCTTTGAAATCGCCGCCGAAGGTTCCACCACCGGCATCGCCGCGATCACCGACGGCACCGCCGCCATCGGCATGTCCTCCCGCCGCGCCAAGCCCACCGAGGTGTCCGCCGCCGCCGCCAAGGGCGTTTCGATGAAGCCCATTATCGTGTGCTACGACGGCATGGCCGTCATCGTGAACGAGAAAAACCCGATCACCGCGCTCACCAAGCGCCAGGTCGAGCAGATCTTCACCGGAGATGTCACCGATTGGTCCGCCGTCGGCGGCACCCCCGGCACGTTCTCGATCTACACCCGCAACACGTCCTCCGGCACCTACTCGGACTGGAAGGATCTCGCCATGAAGAAGCGTGACTACGCTCCGTCTTCCCAGAAGATGGCCGGCAACGAGCAGATCGCCGCCGAAGTGGGCAAGAACCCCAACGGCATCGGTTACGTCGGCGTCGCCTACATTCACGCTCCCGGCGTGAAGGTCATCCCGATCGAAGGCCACCTTCCCACCAAGGACGAGGTCCTCTCCAAGAAGTATCCCTACGCCCGTCCTAACTTCTACTACACCAACGGCGAACCCACCGGCGAGGCCGCGAAGTTCATCGAGTTCACCCTCGGCACCGAGGGCCAGAAGGTCGTTGAAAAGGTCGGATTCATCCCGGTCAAGTAACCGGCGGTCCGGTAGCTTGCGTGGATTGTAACCTTATTGTCACAGAGGCCCGCTTGACGGTGTTTCAGGCGGGCCTCTGCTTTTTTACGACGCGACTGCGTCTTCCATTCTTGTCCTAACGTCGCTCCGTTTCGCATGTCGTCCGCGTCCATTACGCCTCCTCCGCCAAAGCCGCCCGTGCAGCCGAAGCCGTTTGTAATCCACAAGGAACGCACGCGGTTCTTCGGCCTTACGCTGGACGAGACCATCCGCGCCTTCTTCGGTGGCAACGCCTTCATGGCGGTCGTGGTCCTTGCGCTCATCACCATCTTTTTGTTTCGCGAAGGCTCCGCTTTCTTCGGTCAGAACCGTGCGAGCATCACGCTCTATCGCACGGCAGGCCTGGAGTATGTCGACTACATGCGTGCCCAGCAGGAGGGACATACCGCGCTCACCCGCTATCTATTCGACATCCGTCTGCGCGCCGTCCGCCACCTCACCGAAAACGAGGCCCTGTCCGTCGCCGAGGCCAACGCGAAACTCGCCGCCTTTGACGAGTTTGCCGGTCGTTACAGCGACACCATCGAGCCGGTGCGCGGTTTTGTCTCCGACCTCACCGACGTCGCGGTCGCGATCAAGGAAAAGTATACCATCAACGAGGACGCAAAGACGGAGCGCGCCCAGTTCCTCGCCACCGGGATGACGGCCGAGGCCGATGCGGTGAAGATTGCCGAGATCGATTTCAAGGCCGAGCTCGCGCCCCTCGTGGGAGTCACCCCGATGTATGTCGAGGCCGCGAACGGAGTCGCCACCGCGATCAATGACGTCCTCGCCACCGCGCCCGCGTTGCCGGTTCCCTCGCTTGAATCGCGGATGACCCGCTTCAAGGAACTCAACCGCGAATACCTCGCCACCTTTCCCGAGACGCAGCGCAAGCTGGAGACTTGGGATTATCTCAAGCCCGTGCCGGCCCTCGACACGGTCACCGGGTTTCTCTTCGGCAAACAATGGCTCACCGCCAGCTTCTGGCAGGATTGGTATGGCCTTGTTCCGCTCTTCGTAGGCTCGCTGATGGTTTCGATCATCGCGCTCTTCCTGGCCGTGCCGCTGGGCGTGGGTGCGGCGATTTACATCAATCAATTTGCCGGACTTCGTGAGCAGCGCATCATAAAGCCAGCCATTGAGTTCATCTCGGCGATTCCCTCGGTGGTGCTCGGTTTCTTCGGTATCGCGGTCCTTGGCCAGGCGCTTCGCGCGCTCTCGCAATGGGAAGCGCTGTCCTGGGTTCCCGGCTTTCCGTTCTCGGAGCGACTCAACGCCCTCACGGCGGGCTGCCTGCTCGCGTTGATCGCCGTTCCCACGATTTTCACACTCGCCGAGGACGCCCTGAACAACGTCCCGCGCTCCTTCAAAGAAGCATCGTTTGCGCTCGGTGCATCGCGGATGCAGACCATCCTGCGCATCATCGTCCCCGCTTCGCTTTCCGGCATCGTCTCGGCCGTGCTCCTTGGCCTCGGACGGGTGATTGGTGAAACGATGGTCGTGCTGCTGTGCGCCGGCAACCGCATCGCCATTCCCGATTTCACACAGGGCTTCACTGCCTTCGTGCAGCCCGTGCACACCATGACCGGCATCATCGCCCAGGAGATGGGCGAGGTTGTGCGCGGCGAGATTCACTATCGCGCCCTCTTCATGGTCGGACTGGTGCTTTTCTTCATCGCCCTGCTCATCAACTTCCTCGCGCAAAAGATCGTGCGCAAATACCGTATTTCCATCGGTTGATCCCATGAGCGAACCACTCAATCCCTTCGCCAGCAAACCGAGCCGCAGCCGCGCCTTCGAGAAGGTCATCCTCGGCCTGTTTCGTGTCGCCACCTATTTCGTGCTCCTGTGCGGCGTGATCGTGTTTGCCGACATCGTTTTTAAAGGCGCGCCCACGGTGGCCCGTGCTTTCAAAACCACGTCAACGTTCCCTTACGTCACCAACACCTTTCTCTTCACCGCGCCCGAGTCGCTCTACGTTTTCGAGCACGACGGAGAAAAAAAAGAAATGGGCGACAAGGAATACCGCGCCTTCCGCGAAGCCGAGGAGGCGAAGGCGCTCGCCGCCGGTCAACCCGCGCCCAAGTTCAAGGCGGAGAGCTACGTTTACTCCGCGGGCGGCATCTGGCCGGCCATCGTGGGCACCGTGCTGCTTGTCGTGGGCTCGATGACCATCGCGCTCTTTCTCGGCGTGTGCAGCGCGATTTTCCTCAATGAATACGCGAAGGACGGCCCGGTCGTCCGGTTCATCCGCCTCGCCATCCTCAATCTCGCCGGCGTGCCTTCGATCGTCTTCGGTTTGTTCGGCTTCGGCATGTTCGTGATTTTCTTCGGCTGGAACGTCTCGCTCATGGCCGGATGGTTCACGCTCGCCTTCATGGTGCTGCCCGTGGTCATCACCGCCTCGGAGGAGTCTCTGAAGGCCGTGCCCAAGGGATTTCGTGAAGGCTCGCTCGCCCTCGGGGCCACCAAGTGGCAGACGATCCGCAAGAACGTGCTGCCCTACGCGCTTCCGGGCATCCTCACCTCGTCCATTCTCGGCATCGCCCGCGTTGCCGGCGAGACCGCGCCGATCATGTTCACCGCCGCCTATGTCGTTCGCGACAAGCTCCCTTGGGAGATCGAGAAGGCCAGTGATTTCTTTTTCCAGGGTGTGATGGCGCTGCCTTACCACATTTACGTGGTTTCCTCGAAAATTCCGCAAAACGAGTATACTGCCCGCGTCCAATACGGCACCGCCTTTGTCTTTCTTGGGATCGTCGCACTCATCGCCGCCGCCTCGATCATTCTTCGCAACAAGCTTCGCAGCCGCTACCAATGGTAAACGTTTCCTCACTTTCCAACGCCGCGCCCATGGACACTTCTTCCGCCACTCCTGTTTCACGTGCTTTCAAGGTGCCTGCCCGCGCCACCGACGGTGAAAAGGCCGACACGCTCATCGAAATTGAAAACTTCGATTTTTACTATGGAGCCAAACAGGCGCTCTTCGACATCAACCTGAAGCTCGACGACAAGCGTGTGACCGCCTTCATCGGCCCGTCCGGCTGCGGCAAATCCACGCTCCTGCGCTGCCTCAACCGCATGAACGACCTGATCGACGGCACCAGCGTCAAGCGCGGCTCCGTGAAAATCCGCAACATCGATATCAATACCCGCGACGTTGATCCGATCGAGCTGCGCAAACGCGTCGGCATGGTCTTTCAGAAGTCGAATCCCTTCCCGAAATCGATCTACGAAAACGTCATTTACGGCCTTCGCATCCAAGGCGAAACCAACAAGGCGAAACTCGACGAAGTCGTGGAAAAATCCCTCCGGGGCGCCGCGCTCTGGGACGAGGTGAAGGACCGCCTGCACGAGAGCGGCCTCGGCCTCTCGGGCGGACAACAGCAACGCCTCTGCATCGCCCGCACCATCGCGGTGTCGCCAGAGATCATCCTGATGGACGAACCTTGTTCCGCGCTCGACCCGATCGCCACGGCCAAGGTCGAGGAACTCATTCACGAGCTAAAAAAGGAGTTTACGATCATCATCGTGACCCACTCGATGCAGCAGGCGGCCCGCTGCTCCGACAAGACGGCATTCTTCTATATGGGAAAACTGATCGAATACGCCGACACCCGCATGATCTTCATGAATCCCTCCAACCCCCAGACCGAGGCCTACGTGTCCGGACGCTTCGGCTGATTTTTGAAGTAGCGAGTAGTGGGTGGCGAGTAGCCGGGCATGCCCCGGGCTCAGAACCACCTGCTCGTTGCAATCTCAGGCTATTCACTACTCGCTACCCGCTACTCGCTACTTTTTTCCTAATGAAACGCTTCTTTGACTCCGAACTCGAAATCTTCCGCTCGCATCTGATGCTCATGGGCGAGACCGCGATCCGCCAGGTGCGTGATGCGCTCAAGGCGTTGGTCGATGGCGATGTCGCGCTGGCCGACCGCGTGATCGCCGCCGATGACGAGCTCGACAACCTCGAGATGAGCATCGACGACGAGGCCATCCGCTACATGAACCTGCGCGCGCCGGTGGCCACGGAACTGCGCCTGGTGATCGTGGGGATGAAGGCCTCGCACGACCTCGAACGCGTGGGCGACGAGTGCACCACGATCGCCAAGCGCGCCGTGCGACTCGCCGCCGAGCCGCCGCTCAAGCCCTACGTGGACATCCCTCGCATGGCCAATATCGCGATCGAAATGCTGCGTGACGCCCTGGATTGTTTTCTCCATGGCGACACCGACAAAGCCCTCGCCGTGGTGCGCCGGGACGCGGAAGTCGATCTGATCAACAAACAGCTCTACCGCGAGCTGAGCAGCTTTATGATCGAGAATCCCGCGACGACGACACGTGCGCTTGAACTCATGTTCATTTCGAAGTCGCTGGAGCGCATCGCCGACCACGCCTGCAATATCGCCGAGGAGATGGTTTTCCTCGCCCAGGCAACCGACATCCGCCACCGCGAAGAGCTGAAGAAAGGCTGATGAAATGTAGACGCGGCATCTTGCCGCGTTGCTAGCGCGAGACCGGAACGCGGCACGATGCCGCGTCCACCTCTCAATACCCCAGCGCGTGCAATGCGCGGCAGGACAGGTAGCCGATCAAGCCTGTGATCGGCAGTGTGAGCACCCAGGCCCAGACGATGCGGGATACCACGCCCCATTTGACGGCGCTCAACCGCTTGGTCGCGCCCACGCCCATGATCGAGGTCGAGATGACATGCGTGGTCGAAAGCGGGATGCCGATATGCGACGCCACCCCGATGATGGCCGCCGCGGTGGTTTCGGCCGCGAACCCATGCACGGGCTGAAGCTTCACCATCTTGTGGCCCATCGTCTTGATGATCCGCCAGCCGCCGCCGGCCGTGCCCGCCGCCATCACGCCGGCACAGGTGATCATCACCCACCGGTGCACCTCGAACTCGGGTGTGCGCAGGAAGTGGAGCCATTCCGGCAGATTATCAAACGCTCCCTTCTGCGTGCCGGTCCAGAGCGCCAGCGCGATGATCCCCATCGTTTTTTGCGCGTCGTTGGAGCCGTGGGAGAACCCCATCCAGCTGGCGCTTACGATCTGAAGTTTGCCGAAATACTTGTTAACGAAGTGCGGCGTGGCGCGCTTGAGCAGGAAGTAGAGCAGCAGCATGAAGAGCGCCGCGACCACGAAGCCGATGAGCGGCGAGGCAAACATGGGCATGACGATCTTTGGCCAGAGACCCGAGGGCTTGCCCTTCACAGTCTCGGCCCAGTGCATGACGCTCCAGCGTCCGTTGGCGGTGGCGAGCGCGGCACCGCACAAGCCGCCCACGAGCGCATGGCTCGAAGAGGAGGGCAGGCCGAGCCACCAGGTGAAGAGATTCCACACGATCGCGCCGATGAGGGCGGCAAGCACGGTGGCCATGGTGATGGCCTCGGCGTCCACCAGGCCGCTGCCGATGGTCTTGGCAACCGCGGTGCCCATCATGGCGCCGATCAGGTTGAAGAACGCCGCCATCATGATGGCTTGGCGAGGGGTGAGCACCTTGGTCGAGACGACCGTGGCGATGGCGTTGGCGGCGTCGTGGAAACCGTTGATGTATTCAAACACCAAGGCCGCGAACAGAACGATCAGGAAAAGCGTCATGGGACGGACGACTGACGCTTACGAGTATTTCAGCACGATTTGGAAAACGACGGCACCGGCGTCGCGGCAGCGGTCCACGGCCTTTTCCATCATCTCGAACAGCTCCTGGAGAATCATGGTCTCTTTGGCGTCATACGGACCGTGATAGAGGTCTTTGATGAGGCCGAGCATGACTTTGTCGGCTTCGCCCTCGGCGTGTTGCAGGCGTTCGTTGGCTTCCTGCACGCTGTTGAGCTTCGCGCCGTGGCGGAGTTGCTTCACCATGAAGACGACCGCTTCGGCGGCCATGCCGAGGAGCGCGGCCTGGCGTTGGAATCCTTCGGTGGGCAGGCGGCCCGGGTAGATCGAGAGACGCTCGACGATTTTCTCGACGATCTTCGGAATGCGATAAAGGGACATGGAAAGCGCCTCGATGTCCTCGCGCTCAAGCGGGGTCACGAAGGTCTTGCAGAGCTCTTCGGTGATCTGCTGGGTGATGCGCTTGTCCTTGCGCCGGCTCTGGATGAACTCGTCCAGATCGCTTACGGATGTAAACGACTGGCTTCTTTGGAGATAGCTGGACAGCAGCCGGGTGCTGGTGAGCGCTTCTTCCGAGCTGGCTTCAAGAAGATCATAGAACTTCTCATCCTTACCAAAGAGTTTTTTGAGCGAGAGCATGGGAGAGTCCATGCCGTAGCAGGCTTGTAACGTTTGTAAACAGGCTTTTCAGGTCTTGCCTCTCAAGCGCGCCCAAGTCGCCCCGATGTGCTCGTAAACCGCCTTCGTGCTGCGTTCGAGTCCGCCCAGGTTCCACTTGAAAAAATCGGACGGAATCGCCCGGTCGGTGGGGGCGGCGTAGTCGGCCGGGCAGGCGACGGCATCTATCTTTTGACCGCGACAAAGCGCCATCGCCCGGGGCAAATGCCAGGCGGAGGTCACCACGGCCACGGAATGGTCGCCCGCAATGAGCCGGATGGCGCCCGCCTCCTCCTCGGTGTCATGAGCGGTGTCGATTTCGACGATGCGGTCGGGGGGGACGCCCAGTGAGACGGCGACCTCGGCCAGCATGCGGGCGTGAGTCGGGCCGCCCACGCGTTCGTTGACCGGACCGCTTACGATCAGCCGGGCCTGCGGCATTTGGCGGACAAGCCGCACGCCCTCGACAATGCGCGCCAGTGCGGACGGGCTGAGCTGGTTGTTGGCCGGCCAGCCCGGAACGTAGGTGTGGCCTCCGCCTAGCACGGCGACAAATCCGCACCGGGCGAGCGACGGGGGCAGGGGAGTGTCAGCGGATAATGCAGGCTGGGCCGGAAAGGTGCCTTCGAGCCCCCGCACCATCCAGGTGCCGATCCCGGCATTGGTGCATGCGAGCAGCCACAGGCCGCCGGCAAAAATGAGCCCGCGACCCAGACGCCGTCGTTGGGTAAACCGCATCAACACCGCGCCCGTGACGATCAATACGACCGAGAAGGGCAGGGGCATGAGCCAATAACCCACGACTTTTTTCAACCAGAACAGCATGGCGGAAATCGTGGGGTGGATTCGTCAACTCGCCCAACAAAAACCGCCCGTTTTATGGAGCGCCCTCAACGAGCGGGGACGCCAGCAGCCCGGCCGTGTCTCCTTGGCGGGCGAATTTTGCGCGGGTCGGATCGGGGTGAACCCGGCGTATCCAGACCGCCTCGATTTGAGCGGGGAAACTGTCTTGCAGTGCGGCGTAGATTTCGGGGTCCTGTTCGCCATCGTCGCCAAAAAGCACGAAACGCGTTTGAGGATAGGCGAGCAGCACCTCGGTCAACGCGCGCAGCTTGTAGTCCTTCTGGCTGAACAAAGAGTTCTCGCTGGATTCCGAGATTTCCTTGAGTCGGAGGACCCCGCGCGGGAATCCGCCATTTTTCAAAAAGCTGCGGACATTGTCCGTAAGCTGGCGCGGCGAGGCGGACACGTAAAACACCGCGGACGCTCTCGGGGCGACGTTGGGTGAGAGCATCCGGTGGTAAAGCTCCGCCATGCCGGGCACCGCTTCCCGTCGTCCGGGAGGCACGGTCAGGCTGTTTTTAAGCAGTTTCCAAGTCGCGGTGACGTCACTCCGGAGAATCGTGTCATCGATATCGGAGATGATGCCGAGACGGTTGCGCGGATCCACCACCAGCAGGCCGGCCTGACTGCTCGCGGCCGGGACAGTTTCGATTTCGACCCATCCGGGAGCCAGCGAAAGGGGCTGGTTCATAGCCAGCATCCAATAACCGTCGTCGTCGGTGCGGACCGTCCATTGCCAGTCGGCCACCCGCCAGGTCACCGCGCCCTCTTCGCCGCTGGTCACCAGCAAACGCGTCGTCTGGTAGAGGGTGCGCAGCTTGTTGTGCCTGTTTTCGGGGGAGATCCGCACTTCGGTCAGACGTCCCGAGAAATGAGCACCGGTTGTCCCGGACCAGGCGTCATCGACCACCACCTGCCGTATCTCGTTTGCGCCGACCCACAACGGCATTCCCAAAAGACCGGCGACCAAGGGGACCAACGTTTTGATAAACACGGTGAGAAAATCGAGGCAGGCGATTTTACACCTGCCGGAAAAAAATGGGGCGGCCTACGGGATTCGAACCCGCGACCCTTAGAATCACAATCTAATGCTCTAACCAACTGAGCTAAGGCCGCCGTAAGAGTCGGGCAAACGTCACTTACAATATCGCGCATGGCCGCGGTCTCGCGCCGATCCAGGGAATCACCACTCGACGGCGCATCCGGTCCACCCTGCTCAAGATCTCCCGGCTCCTCGCCGAACTGAATCCCGACATCGTCGCCTTGCAGGAGATTGACGAGAACTCCCGCTGGGCGGGCAATTTCAACCACCTCGAGTTTCTTCGCGAATTCGGCGGCTTCGAGCACTCCGTCTTCGGCATCAACAACCGTCGCTCGGGCTTGCTGAACCTGAGTTACGGCAACGCCATTCTTTCCCGGCATCCCATCACCGAGTGGGAAAACATCGCGTTCGGGCAAAGCAAGGTCGGCGAAAAAGGATTCCTGTTTGCCGAGGTCAACCTCCACGGGCGGCGGATCCCCGTGGCAAACATGCACCTGCACTACCGCTCCCGCGTCCACCGGTTCGCCCAGGTCGACCGGTTTCTCGCCTACCTGCGCGACAAACAACGGGACCGTCAGCACCATTGGGCGGTTTCCCCGATCGTCTGCGGAGATTTGAACAATACCCACCATTCGTCCGACGCGACGGCGACCTTGCTGAGTCATCTGCACGATTACGCCGATTACACGCTCCACCCGCGCGAAGGATGCACGTTTCCCTCGCCGCTGCCGGGACGCACGCTCGACTTCATTTACCTTCCGCCGGGCGCGAAACACCCCGAGAGCCACGTCGTTCGCAGTTTTCTCTCCGACCACCGGCCGGTCGTGGTGGATTTCGAGGTGGAGTGAACGTGCGTTGAAGCGTGCGGAGGCGCCTCCACAAAATTCCCTTTGCGCCACGCCGTGTTTTTTGCGGCGATGATCGCTCCATGGATCGCATCGCCCAAGCCTTTGACCGCGCCCGTTCCGAGAATCGCGCCGCCTTCGTCGCCTACCTGTGCGCCGGCGATCCCGACTTCGACACCTCGCTCGCCGCGTGTCGCGCGCTGATCGACAACGGCACCGACGTCCTCGAGCTCGGCGTGCCTTTTAGCGATCCGCTCGCCGACGGGCTCACCAACCAACTCGCCGCACAACGTGCGCTCGAAGGCGGAATGACCGCCGCCCGGGTATTCGAACTCGTGCGCCGCATCCGCGCATTTGCCCCGGCCATCCCGATCGTTTTCTACACCTACTACAACCTGGTGTTCTCCAATGGCGTCGAGGCTTACGTTCGCGCGGCGAAGGAGGCCGGTGTCGATGGCATGCTGACGCTTGACCTGCCGCCCGAGGAAGCCGCCGACGTGCAGTCCGCGTGCGCGACCCATGGCATCAAGACGGTGTTCATCGTGGCTCCGACAACGCCCGAGTCACGCCTCGCGAAAATCGGCGCGGCCGCCACTGGGTTTATCTACTATGTGTCGCGCGAAGGCGTGACCGGCGTGCGTGATTCCGTTGCCACCAACGTCCCCCAGGCGGTCGCCGCCATCAAACGCCACACCACGCTCCCCGTGGTGGTCGGCTTCGGAATCGGTAAACGGGAACACGTCGCGGAAGTTGCCGCGTATGCCGACGGCGTCGTGGTGGGCAGTGCGCTGGTGAATTGCATTCGCGACCACCTGGCGGATCGTGCGCGCATCGCTCCGACGCTCGCTGCGCGCGCCGCCGACCTGGTGGCCGGGGTGAAGCGCTGAAGGCGAAGGACGAACCACCGCGTCTTCAGCGGGTCTTAGCGTCTCGCATGAACGCTACCACCGCCCGGAATTCCCGCATCCATGTCGTGGTGTTGGGCGGCGGCTTCGCCGGACTGGCTGCGTGCCGGCGGCTCGATGATCCACGTGTGCAGGTGACCTTGATCGACCGGCAAAACCACCATCTTTTCCAACCGTTGCTCTATCAGGTGGCGACCGCCGGGCTGGCTGCACCGGACATTGCGCAACCGCTGCGGCATATTTTTTCCGACCAGGAAAACGTCACCACGTTGATGGATGACGTGAAGCGGGTGGACCTTGATGCCCGTCGTGTTGAACTCGGGCACGGCTCGCCGCTCACCTATGATTATCTGGTGATCGGACTGGGCGCGCGCACCGGCTATTTCGGGCACGACGAGTGGATCCGCCACGCGCCGGGACTGAAGACGCTGGCCGAGGCGACCCACTTGCGTCGCGAATTGCTGCTCGCCTTTGAGCGGGCCGAGACGGCGTCCGATCCGGCGGAACGCGACCGGCTGCTCAACTTTGTCGTGGTGGGCGGCGGCCCGACCGGCGTGGAAACCGCCGGGGCGCTCGCGGAGCTGGCGCGACGGGTTTTGGTGGACGATTTTCGCCGCATCGATCCGGGCCGGGCGCATGTGCACCTGATCGAAGCGGCGCCGAAGCTGCTGACCATGTTCACGCCGGAACAGTCCGACTACACGCGCAGGCGCCTCGAAAAAATGGGGGTGACCGTTCATCTCAATGCGCCGGTGAGCGAAGTCGGCAAGGGTTACGTCGTGGCGGGCGGAAAACGTTTTGAGTCGTCCGTCACGATCTGGGCGGCGGGCGTGGAAGGCAGCCCGGTTACACGCACCCTTGCCGGGGCGCCCCTGGATCGCGGAGGACGCGTGCAGGTGTCCCCCGATCTGAGTTTGCCGGGGAGGCGGGAGGTGTTTGCGGCAGGCGACGTGGTCCTGCTCACCGACGTGAACGGCGTGCGCGTGCCCGGAGTGGCACCCGCGGCGACCCAGATGGGCCGGCATGTGGCGGAGCAGATTCTTGCGGATATCAACCAGGCGGAGCGCGCCGCGTTCGCCTACCGGGACAAAGGCAGCATGGCGACGATTGGCCGGAGCACGGCGGTGGCGAAGGTGTTTGGGATGCATTGGACGGGGCTGCCGGCCTGGCTGCTGTGGATGTCGGTGCACCTGGTGTTCCTCATGGGCATGCGCAACCGCATCGGTGTCTTTCTCAGCTGGATCTGGTCCTATTGCCGGTGGCAGCGCGGGGCCCGCATCATCGTGGACACGCGCGAGCCCGTGCCGGACGAGTTGGTGAAACGGTGAGAATTAGGCTTGAGGCGGGGGCGGGGGACTCGCGTTGATACGCCATGCCGTCGACCCAGAAAATCCTCATCATCGAGGATGACCGTCTCCAATTTCGCGTGACGGAGCGTTTGCTGGCCAACGCCCGCATGGCGCGTTTCGAGGTGGACTGGGCGCAGACCTTCGAGGAGGGCCTGCGATTGTTGCTCACCGGGCGCTATGCGGCGTGCCTGCTGGATTTCCAGCTGGGGGCGCGCGACGGGCTGGAGTTGCTGCGGGAGGCGCGCGAGGCGAACTGCCATACGCCGGTGATTTTTCTCACGGCCGATTCATCCGAACAGGTGGACGAGGCGGCGATGGAGTCGGGGGCGTCCGATTATCTGGTCAAAGGCGAGATCACCCCCCGTGTATTGGAACGCTCGATACGTTATAGCTTGAAGCTGGGCGAGGCCATGCGGGAACTGCGCCTGCTGGCGACCCGCGATGCGCTCACCGGCCTGCTGAACCGCCGCGCTTTTGATGCGTTGCTGGCGGAGGAGGCGGACCGCGCCCGCCGCCTGGGCCGGTCGCTCGCGGTCCTTTTGCTGGATCTGGACCATTTCAAGTCGGTCAACGATACGCGCGGTCATCCCGGGGGGGACGCCGTGCTGGCGGCGGTCGCGCGAATATTGGGGAACGAAGTGCGCACGATCGACAAGGTGGCGCGCATCGGCGGGGAGGAGTTTGCCGTGCTTTTGATGGAGACGGACGCCGCGGAGGGATTTGCCGTGGCGGGACGACTGGTGGAGGCGGTGCGCGCACAGCCCATTGTCCTCGGCGAAGGCGGGGCGCTCACCATCACCGTGAGTGCCGGCGTGGCCGCGCTGCCGGTGCATGGGGAGGCGGATGCGACCCTGCTTGCGGCGGCCGACAAGGCGCTTTACGCGGCCAAGCACGGCGGCCGCAACCGCGCGGTGCTTGCCTCTTGAGGACGACGGGGCGAGCCTGCCGGCATGGCGTTCACCGATTCATCGACGACCTTGGCTGAGATCAAGACCCGCGTGCTGGCTTTCGCCCGCGAGCGAGACTGGGAACAGTTTCACGCGCCCAAGAACCTGAGCATGGCGCTCGCGGCCGAGGCGGGGGAATTGATGGAGCACTTTTTGTGGGCGACGCCCGAGGCATCCCGCACGATCGCGCAAGATGCGGCCAAACGCCGGAAAATCGAAGAGGAACTTGCCGATGTGATCATCTACGCGCTGGAGTTCGCCAACATGACCGGCATCGACGTGGCTGCGGCGATCGAGACCAAAATGGCCGCCAATGCCGCCAAATATCCCGTCGATAAAGCCCGGGGCCGGTCGGAAAAATACACGGAGTTGTGAGCGTCACGCTCATAGGAACGAACCATGATCAAGACGACTGCGGTCCTGAGAAACTATTACGTGCTCCCGTGCTGCCTGCTGTTGCTGAATCTGGCGAACAGCCTGGTGGGCTACAAGGCGGAGCTAATCGAGGAGCCGTTTCTACGCACCCTGGTGGTGATTTTTTTGGTGCTCTGCGGCGCCTCACTGGTGGCGTTTGTGCTCGCGCCGGCGATCGGGATGGCGGTCAACGCCCTGCAACGTGGCAGCCGTCGCGGTGGCGGGCGCGTGGGCGAGACGATTTTCCTGCTCGTCCTGGGAGCCGGTGTGTTTTGGTGCTATTACCAGCTTTGCAACCATGGTCCGGCGGCATTGTTGCCCGCCGCCTGGCGCAACTCACCGCTCCCGTAGGGCGCTGGCGAAAAAAAAGAGCAGCCGGGCCCTCCAACCCAGTTTGTCACTTAATAAGTGACAAACTGGGTTGGGGCCTCTCGACAAAGAGATCCGCCGGAGGTGGGGTGACGGCGGGTTTATTCAAACGAAGCGATCAATGAGGCGGGGGCGACGCCCTGGGCGCGGAGGGCGCGAAGGGAAAGGGCGTCATGGCGTTTGGCCAGGCGAACGCCTTGGTTATCGCACATCAACGGGCAGTGATAATAGGCCGGCACCGGATGTTCGAGTGCACGGATGAGCAGCAACTGGCGGAAGGTTGACCTGATGAGATCGGAGCCTCGGACCACTTCAGTGATGCCGAACTCGGCATCGTCCACCGCGCAGGAGAGTTGATAGCTGGGCACGCCGTCTTTGCGCCACACGAGGAAATCGCCAAAATCACGACCGGCGACGGCCACTTGCGGACCAAAATGACCGTCGTAGAACGACAACGTTTCACCATCCGGCACACGGAAGCGCCAGTTCATTGCGAGGCCGGTTGCATCGAGCGGCGGCAAGGGGGCGTCAGCGGGCGGACGGAAGGCGGGGGGATAAACCGGTTCGTCGTTTTCTCCGCCCTCGTGCGGCGCCGAGACGGCGGCTTCGGCAAGTTCGCGGCGCG
>JAQSWS010000003.1 GCA_029266495.1 Rariglobus sp.
TAGATTTTTTCGGGCTGGTCGCGGGAGAAGGCGAGGTCGAGACGGGTGAGCACGCCGGCGGATTGGAGCGCGGTGAGTTCGTTTTGATAGAGGAAGTCGGTGGTGGCCTTTTGGTCGCCGAAGAAGAGCCAGTTTTTGCCGGGAGCTTTCGTGGCGGCGCGTTCCTCGAGGAAGGCGCGGAAGGGGGCGATGCCGGTGCCGGGGCCGACCATGATCATCGGTGCGGCGGGATCGGCGGGGGGGCGAAAGGCCTTGTTGGAGTGAACGAAGACGCCGGCGGTGCCGTGGGCGAGGGCGCGCTCGGCAAGGAACGTGGAGCAGACGCCTTTGCGGGGGAGGCCGTTGAGTTCGTAGCGGACCGCGCCGACGGTGAGGTGCACCTGGTTGGGGTGGGCCTTGGGCGAGGAGGAGATGGAGTAGAGGCGGGGCTGGAGTTTTTTAAGGGTGCCGACGAACGCGACGGGGGCGGGCTTGGTGAGGGCAAGGTGGAGGGCGTCGAGCACGTGGGGCATGGGCGCAGGGGTGCTCCCGGTGATGCCGAGCATCTCGAGGAGCGCGGGGGTGGGCTTGCCGAGATCGTAATGCTGGAGGAGAGCGGTGCGCAGGGGGAGTTCGCCGGCGGGGCTGGGGACGGCTTCCTCGCCGTCGCAGCCGAGGGACTGGATGACGGCGGAGACCAGGTCGGAGCAGTTTTGCGGAATCACGCCGAGGGCGTCGCCGGCTTCGTAGGCGAGACCGGAGCCGGTGAGGTCAAATTCGACGTGGTTGACCTCCTTGGCGGAACCGGGGGCGTTGAGATTGCGGACGGTCAGGACCGGGGCGGCGAAAGGATTTTTTTTGTCGTAAACAAGCGGTTCGGCGGGAGCCGGGGGACTGCCAGCGGGGGCGGCGACCCCGGCACCACCGGAACCCAGCGCATTGAGACTGGTGTCGAGCCAGCTGGTGAAGGGCGCCTCGTAGTCGAGATCGCAGTCGGTGCGCGGGGTGAGGCGGGTGGCGCCGAGCTTTTCGAGGTGGGTGTCGAAGTCTTTTCCGGCCTGGCAGAAGAGGGTGTAGTTGGTATCGCCGAGCGCACACACGCTGTAGCGGAGCGAGGCGAGGGAAGGGGCGGAGCCGGCAACGAGGGCGCTGTGGAGCGGCTTGGCGGCGTCCGGCGGTTCCCCGTCGCCATAGGTGCTGGTGATGAGCAGGAGGTTGGAATGATTCGGTAATTGGTCGGCGGATACATTGGCCATGTCCAGCACGGTGGGGGCGAAGCCGCGTTTGCCGGCCTCCTTGGCGGCCTGTTTGGCGAGGCTTTCGGCAGTGCCGGTCTGGGAGCCGTAGAGGATGGTGAGCGGAGTGAGGGCGGCGGCGACGGACGACACGGAGGTCGCTCCTCCCGGAGCGCGGCTGAAGATGCCGGCGAGAAAGCCGTTGAGCCAGGCGCGTTGCTCGGGGGAGAAAGGCGCGGTTTCGGGAATAAGGGGGACGGTGCTCATGCGGAGTGGCGGAGAAAAAGGCGGAGAACGAGAACGGGTAAGAGAACGAGAACGATCAGGCGGAGAGGAACTCCTGGAGTTCTTTGACGGAGTGGCGGCGGGTCCATTGGACGAACGTTTCACCGGCGGTTTTGCGCTCGTTGTAGGCGCGGAGGATTTTTTCGGTCAGGGCGGGGACTTCCTGGGCGTGGACGCCGCGGAAGACTTCGCGGGCGATGCCCTGCTCGTGATCCATGCCGCCACCGAGGACGATGTGGAAGCCGTCGGCACCATCGGGTTGCTTGGCCCCGATGAGGCCGATGTCGCCGCAGTAGTGCTGGGCGCAGCTGTTGGAGCATCCGGTGAAGTGGATGTTGACGGGTTGCTCGACGGAGAGGCTGGACGAGGCGAAGTGCTTGGCGAGCGCGGCGGCGGCCCCCTTGGTGTCGGCGGCGGCGTATTTGCACCCGCGGCTGCCGGTGCAGGCGACGATGCCGCTGGTCGTGCTCGACGCCTCGGTGGTGAAGCCGAGGTTTTGAAGCTGGCGGGAGGCGGAGGCGACGAGGGCGTGCGGGACGTGGGGGATGATGACGTTCTGCCAGACGGTGAGGCGGAGTTCGCCCTTGCCGAAGTTGGCGGCGAGGGTGGCGAGGCCGTGCATCTGCTTCGCGGACATGCGCCCGACGGGAATGCCGACGCCGATGGAGGTGAAACCGCGCTGGGCCTGTTTGTAAGGACCGATCCAGCCATGCTTGATGAGCGGGCGGCGGGGCTCGCAGGCGGCAAGAGGAACGCGGACGAGCGGGAAGGATAGTTTCTTTTGGACCTCGTCGAGGAAGCGGTCGAAACCCCATTTATCGAGGAGGTATTTGAGGCGGGCCTTTTTGCGGTTGGTGCGGTCGCCGTGCTCGACGAAGACGCGGACCATGGCGGCGGAAAGAGCGGTGGCTTCGGCGGGTTTGATGAGCAGGCCGGTGTCGCGGGCGAAGTCCTGGTGGCCAGTGATGCCGCCGAGGAGGACGCGGAAGTAGAGACCGGGGGAGACGGAAAGCGCGTTGGGGTCAACGCGCTCCACCCGGGAGAGAGATGCCTCGGTGACGCGGGTGGCGATGAACGCGATGTCGTTGGTGTCGGCGGCGACGGTGAGGCTGCCGCCATTGTCGAAGGAGATGTTGAACTTGCGCGGCAGGCCGTAGCAGTCGCGGTGGTTCATGATGTAGTGATGAACGGCCTTGGCGTAAGGGCGCACGTCGAGGAGCTCGTTGGGATCGAAGCCGCTGTTGGGGGACGCGGTGACGTTGCGGATGTTGTCGGCGCCGGCGCCGCGCGACGTAAGGCCGAGTTCCTGCACGCGGGTCAGCACGGCGACGAGGTCGCGGGGGCGGAGTTCGCGCAACTGGAGGTTGCCGCGCGTGGTGAGGTCGACCTGGCCGTTGCCGAGTTCGGCGGCGAGATCGGCGAGTCCGTGAAATTGATGGGAGGTGATTTCGCAGGCGGGGACGCGCAGGCGGATCATGAAACTGTCCTGCGCGGGGGCGACGTAGAACAGGCCGTGGGTTTTAAAACGATAGGTGTTCTCGGGGTCGGGAAATTTATCGGCATCCGAATGGGCGAGCAGGCGTTCCCAGGCGTCGAGGGGGTTTTCGTCGTGCTTCCAGCGCTCTTCCTTGCAGAGGTCGGCGAGCGGGGTGCCGTAAACGACAGGTTCGGAGGCGGGGGCCGGGGCGGCGGAGCCGGATGGCACGGAGGCCGTCCCTCCCGTGAGGGGGAGCTGGCCGGAAGCGGATACACCCGCCATGAAACCTTGCAGGTATTCCTTTTGCTCGAGCGTGAAGGCCCGGGCGGAATCGGAGGGAAATGCGGTGGGTGTTTCAGTCATGGAAAACGTAGGTTCAAATCAGCACCGGCGATGCCATCGGCGCCGTTTCTGTAATTAATCCCGTGAATAGTTTTATGAGTGATGATGAATGATCTTAATTATTTTTTGTTGAGCAACAGGCCGGCTAAGACGACGACTATCAGGAACAGGACGAAGCTCAGGTATTTGTAAAATTGCAGGGGATCGCGTTCGAGGAGCGAGGCATCGCGCCGGGTGAAGGCGGTCACGGTTTCCGGATGGTCGAGGTCGTAGGCCATCTCGGAGAAATGCTGGTAGCGGTGGGCGGGATCGGGCGTGATCGCGCGCAAAATGATCGTTTCCAGCCAGAGGGGAATGGCCGGATTCAACCGGGTGGGGCGTTTGGGGGGATGATCGAAGCGGGGGGTTTGGAATCGTTCGATTTCGCCGTAGGGGTAAAGCCGGGTAAGTGCTTCGTAGAGAGTAACCCCGATCGAGAAAATTTCGGTGCGTTCGGAGAGGGCGGCTCCGTGGAAACGCTCCGGGGCGAGGTAGCTGGGGGTGCCGGCCCGGGAGGTGACAGAAAACACCTCGGCGGTGCTGCCGAAGTCGATGAGTTGGAACCGCGGAGGGGCGTCGCCGAGGACAAGGACGTTGTCGGGTTTCAAGTCGCCATGCACGAGATCGCGCGAGAGCAGGAACTGGCCGGCGCGCAGGAGGAAACGGCCCAAATCTGCGGTGTCTTCGGCACGCAGGGGCTGTTTTTTTAATGTCTCTCTCAGGGTGGGGGCATCAACGAACTCCATCGCGTAGTAACGCAAGGAGCCTTCGTTCGACGTCAGGGCGCGGGCGAAATCGGGGGAGTCGATCCGGGTGGCACGCCACAATTCGCGGATAAAGGCATCGGCGCGGACCTCGTCGGTGAGGGCCTCGAGCGGTGGGAATTTAAGCACGTGATCCACGCCGTCGTCACGGCGGGCGAGCCAGACGCGCTCACCGGTCTGGAGCGAACGCAGGAGTTCATACCGATCGATACGTTCACCGGCGCGGAGCGACGGGAGGACCTCGAGTGGACGGGTGGATTCGGTGCCGCTCCAGCCGCGTTGATCGATTTCAAGGACAATGGCGCTGGTGTCGTCGCCCAGTTCGGGATGTTCCGCGACCACCTCCAGGGCGGCGGCGACGAGGGTGCGGGCGGCGGCGCGTCGGGCGAGCAGCGGGGAAAGCGACTCGGGTGAGAGGGCGGTGCTGACGCCGTCGGAGCACAGCACGATGAGATCGCCGTCTTCCAAGTCGCACTCGAAGAGCGCGGGCTCGACGGAGTTTTCGAGTCCGATGGCACGCGTCAGCACGTGTTGCATGCCGGGTTGGGCGAGCGCGTGGCTTTGGGAAAGCGTGCGGAGGGCACCCTGGCGCCATAGGTAGACGGGCGAGTCGCCGACATTGAATCCGTAGAGCCGTCCGCCTTCGAGGGCGACGGCGCTCAGGGTGCAGAGCAATTCGGACGAGTCGTAGAGCAACTGGGATTCCAGGTGGAACACCCGGTTGATCTGCGCGGCGAATTCGCCGAGGGCGCGGCGCGGACTCCACGCCTGCGGCCGGGCCAGGTAGTAGTCGACCAGCATGTCCACGGCGCGACGGGCGGCGGCTCCGCCGGCTTTGCTGGAGCCGAGGCCGTCCGCGAGCACGGCAACGACACGGCCGTCGCCTTGATGAACACGAAAGGCATCTTCCGAGGGCGAGGTGGGGTGGCGGGGGGCTCCGTGGGTGGTGGCCTGGACTTTCATGGGTCTCGCCGGCGGAGGCCGGTCGAACGCTTAGATGCGGGCGGCGGCGGTGGCGCCCCAGGTGGTGCGCCAGCGGTGCTTCACGCGGGTGAGGCCGGCGAGGGCGATCAGGCAGAGGCCGGCGAAGACAATGATCCCGGTGGTGTAGCTGCCGGTGTATTCCTTGGAGGTGCCGAAAAACATACCGAGGATAAAGCCGCCGAGGCCGCCTCCGCAGCCGACCAGGCCGGTCATGACGCTGATGTCCTTGGCAAAACGCTGGGGCAGGAGCTGGAAAACGGAGCCGTTGCACATGCCGAAGGCGCCCGAGGCGACAAAGAACGCACCGCCGCAGATCCACAGGTTGCTGGTGAGCGCCGCGCCGACCATGGCGACGGCGGCGATCGAATAAAAAATGCTGAGCGCGCGGATGCCGCCGAGCTTGTCGGCGAGCGCACCGCCCATGGGTCGTCCGAGGGCGCCGACCAGCGTGCAGAAGGCGGCCATTTCGCCGGCGTGGACGGGGCTGAGGTGGAATTGGTCCTTGAAGTAGATCGCGAACGCCGTGGCGAGGCCGACGAAGCCGCCGAAGCTGATGGTGTAGAAAAAGCAGAACCAGTGGGCGTCGCGTTCGGAGAGCAGGCGGACGTAGTCGATGAGTTTCTTCTTTTTGAATTCGCCGGGGGGCTCCTTCGAAAAAATCACATACAGCACGAACGCGAGGCCGAGGGGGATCAGGGCAAAGCCAAAGACCGCCTGCCAGCCCCAGGCGGCGGCGATGCGCGGGGCGAGCAGGTGATCGATCACCACGCCGACGTTGCCCGCGCCGGCGAGGCCGAGCACGACGCCCTGCATGTGGGGCGGATACCAGCGGCCGGACTGGGGGAGCGCGACGGCGAAACTCGCGCCGGCAACGCCGAGAACCACGCCGAGCATCAGGGCCTGATTAAGCGAGGAGAGTCCGCACTGCCAGGCGACGACCAGACCGGCCATCACGACGAGCTGGGCGATGATGCCGGTGGTCTTTGTGCCAATACGATCGACCAGGAGGCTCAAGGCGATGCGCAGCACGGCGCCGGCGAGGATCGGCGTGGAGACCATTAAAAACTTTTGCTGGGCGTTGAGCCCGAGCTGGGGTGCGATCAGCGCGCCGAGGGCGCCGAGGATCGTCCACACCATGAAGCTGACGTCGAAATAAAGGAAGGAGGTGGCCAGAGTGGGCCAGTGTCCGGATTGCTTAAGCTGGGCGAAGTTCATGTGAGCGGCGTCAGAGAGGACGTGAACCGCCCGGAGGTCTATGAAACAAACGGCGAGTCTTTTTTAGAGAAACGATGAATTATTCTCATGTTGCAGATGGGGGCTGGCTTAAGTCCTGCGCCGGGGGCTGGTAAAAAAAAGCCCCACGCCAAGAGAAGCTCCTGGGTGGGGCGGTGAACAGGGGGATTTTTTTAGAACGTGTAGTCGGCCTGGAGCCAGAACTTGGTGCGGTCGGCATTGGACGCGACGCCGGGGACGACGGCTTCGTCGCTCCAGTATTTGGCGGCCTTGGCGGTGAGGCTCAGTTCCTTGGTGACCTTGTAGGTCGCCATGACATCGAACTCCTGGCCGATCTGGGACGGACCCTCTTCGGTGCCGAAGAAGTGATAGAAGGCGAGGAGGTTCACTTTACCCGGGAGGGTGGTGCCGTATTTGACGTAGGTGTCCGTCAGGCCGGCGGCGGGCGTGGCGAGGAAGACGTCGGCCCAGCCGTTGTGGGCGTGGAGCGTGGCGATCGGGGTTTTGAAGCCAACGAGTCCGTTGTCGGAACCGAGGACCTCGTAACCGGCGGCGAGGGTGTTGCCCTTGGCGACCAGGCCGAGTTCGGCGAGGTAGTAGTCGGCATCGTAGCTGACGGGATTGTCGCCGTAGTCGGACTGGGTGGCATATTCGAGGCGGTAGGTGCCCTTGATGTCCTTGGTGAGCGCGGGGGTGCCGGCGAGGCTCAGGCCGTAGGTCTGGCTGGAAGCGCCGAGGGCGCCGGCGGTGCCCAAGCCGTCGGCGTTGAAGTCGAGCAGATAGGCGTAGCCGGTCAGGGTGCCGATGGGGAAGCCGGCGTAGCTGGCGTTGATGACATGGGAATCGGAGTCCCAATCAGGCTGACTCGAGGCGGCGGCAGGGCCGGTTTCGTTGTCGAAGATGCGATTGACGTGATCGAGATAGGCGTAGGTGAGGGTGGTCTTCTCGAAAGATTTATCCTGGACGACGAAGGCGTCGAAGGTCTGGTCGTTCTGACGCCAGCCGACGTCGCCGATGAAGCGGGCGTTATCGAGAATGATCTTCTGGCGACCGAGGGTGCCCTTGGTTTTTTCGAAGGTGTAGGCGACCCAGGCCTGGTTGAGATTATAGACCTCGGGATCGGCGATGACGGCGCGACCGGCGGAATTGGTGCCGGTGCCATCGAAGTAGTCGTTGATGAGCGGGGTCACGGCCTCGCCCTCGATCATGGCCTGAAAGCCCTTGTAGAGCCGGGTGGTGTAACCGAGGCGAAGACGCGCGGTGAGGGCCTCGGCGTCGGCGACGGCGTCCTGGTCAACGAACTCGTAGCGGAGGCGGGCGTTGATGGAGACTTTGCCTTGGGTGAGGGCGTCGGTGAACGAGGCGGGAGCCTCGGATTTGGCGGCCGGCTGGGCCGCGAGAGAGGCGGCGCCGAGCAGGGCGATGAGGGCGATGGAGGGGAGGTGCGACTGCATGGTGTTGTTTGGTTCTTAACGGGAAAGAAAAGTCGGACGGACAAGACAGTAGTATGAATTTCTGTCATGGAAGCCCTAAAAAAATCGGACGTCCTACCAGGTTTTGTAGGCGAGGAACTTTCCGCACATCTCGATTTTCACGCGGTCGCCCTTGGGGTCCTCGACGCGGTCGATGTGCATGGTGAAGTCGATGGCGCTCATGATGCCGGCGCCGAATTTTTCCTCGATGAGGGCCTTCAGGGTGGGGCCGTAAACGTAGAGGATTTCCTGGAAGCGGTATTGGAGCGGTTCCTTGGTGAGGGTGGAGGCGGCTTCACCTTTGTTGGCAAATTCGGTGAGTGCGAAGGCGATGTCGGGCCCGAGTTCGAGCGCGGTGGCCACACGTGCGGCGGCATCGGGCGGAAGGGCGTTTTCGCCGAGGCAGGCGGAGGTGGTGTAGACTTCGGAGAGGCCGGCGGCCTGGGCGATGGCGGCCCAGGTGAGCCGGCGTTCCGCTTTTGCGGCGAGGAGGGTGGCGGTGAGTGCGGACTTGGTCATGGCGGGTGGATATAAAAAAGCGGCGCGGTTCCTGGGAGGAGACCGCGCCGCCGGGTGGACTGGGATCAGAGGTTGAGCGTCAGCTGGAGATAGGCGTAGCTGGCATCCTTGGAGGAGCCAGGGGCGTTTTCCCACGATTGCTTGATGTAATCGCCGCGGAAGTAGTGGGAGATGCCGGCTTCAATGTTGAAGTAAGGAACCGGGGAGTAGCCGATGATGAGATCGATTTCCTGCCCGAGTTCGGAGCTGTTGCCGGAGTTGATGCCGTAGCCCGTGCCGTTGGTGGTGCCGGTGCCGCCGGCGAGGACCTGGGTGCCGCCGCCGCGGGGAACGCCGCCGACGTTATACCAGTAGTCGTCGGTGCTCGCGAGGCGCTGGAGGTGGGCTTCCAGGGCAACCCGGAGTTTGGGGGTGGGCTTCACTTCCAAGGCGAGGCGGATGTCGTGCAGATTCTGCAGACTGTTCAAATCCATGTAGCCATAAAAGAAGTGGGTCGTGGCGAACTGGTTTTGGAACGTGTTGGACACGCCGTCATTGGCGTCGCGGTCACCCGAGGCGTAGCTGTAGGTGAGCGAGAGGCGGGGCTGCCAGGCGAGATCGCTCCAGGTGTAACCGAGCTGGGCGATGGCGGCGTAGGCCTCCTGGTCGAGTTCGGGTGCGCTGCTCAGGGCGAGAGGCGTGTTGACCGGGGTGACGGCGGTGCCGTTGGGGTTGCGGCTGTTGATGGAGCCGAACTGGTGCATGGCTTCCGCGGTGTAGTCCCAGTTGCCATAGGCGTTGGGCTTGGACTTCACGCGCAGGCCGATGGTGTAAAGATCCTGGATGTAGGGCTGGCGGAAGGGAGCGGCGACGCCGGCCCAGTCTTCCTCGGTGACGCTGGCGGCGTCCACGTTGCGGCTGAACAGATAGGTTTCGACGATCTGCTTTCGGCTGATGCCGGGGATCTTGGTGAGGTTGAAATACGCACCCGAGAACTTGTCGTTGTCGTAGTGGGATTCGTCGAAGTTGCGGTTGTCGTGATAGACGACGCCGCCGGTGAACAGATCCAGGCCGCCGAAGGCATTTTGATAGCGGACCTTGCCGGCATCGAAGCTGCGGGCGTTGTTATTCCAGAGGAAGTGGCCCACCTGGCGCTGGTCGCCGTAGGCGAGTTCCTGGCGTCCGATCTTGGCGGACAAGGGGAACTCCTTGTGATTGCCGACGAAAACATACGCCTGATGGAGGCTGAGGTCGTAGTTGTTTTCCTGTTCGCCGTCGCCGGCGACCACGCCGGGCGTGGCAGGGTTGACGTTGGTCGTGCCGTTGTTGCCGCGTTCGTCGTCAAAGGAGAAGTTGGAGCGGCCCTGGACGAAGAGCTGATACCATTTGTCGGTATAGCCGATGCGGGGCATGATGCGCAGCAGGCCGTAGGTGTTGTTGTTGTCGAACAGGTCGGCGTTGCCCAGGGGCGGGCGGCCGCCGGAGAAGTCGCGATTCTGACCGGCGGAGGTGAAGCCGGCGTCGTCCTTGGCCTCGAGGCGGGCGCGGACGTTCACGCCGATGTCCCATTGCGCGGCGTAGGGGTCGATGGCGCGAAGTTTGAAATTGGTGTAGCCCGGGTAGGCCGGGGGGGGCGGGGGATAGAACTGGGCCGAGGCCGAGGCGGCCGCGGCGGCGAAGCCGAGCGTGGCGATTACGGAGTGGAGGCGATTCATGGTGCGTGGATTTGTTGGTTGGATGAAGGACCTGGCGGGAAAGTCGGACGTCTCAGGCGTTGACGAGCACGGGCGCGGCCTGGTTGACGCGGGCGGGGCGGTGGTGGGAACGCTCGTTGAGGAAGTGGAGGAGATACTCGCGGAGACGGTAATACTCGGGGTCCTCGAGGAGCTGCTTGCGCGTGCGCGGGCGGGGAAAATTGATTTCGAGGATGTCCCCGACGGTGGCCTCGGGGCCGTCGGTCATCATCACGACCCGGTCTGAAAGGTAGAGGGCTTCGTCAACGTCGTGGGTGACCATCAGCGCGGTCTTCTGGTCGCGTTGCCAGAGATCGAGGAGGACGTCCTGCAACTCGTATTTGGTGAGGGAGTCCAGCATGCCGAAGGGCTCGTCGAGGAGCAGCATCTTGGGCGAGAGTGCGAACGCGCGGGCGATGCCGCAGCGCTGCC
Source organism: Rariglobus sp. (assembly GCA_029266495.1). Taxonomy (GTDB): domain Bacteria; phylum Verrucomicrobiota; class Verrucomicrobiia; order Opitutales; family Opitutaceae; genus Rariglobus. Next base: position 10,474 of record JAQSWS010000003.1, read on the forward strand.
GCATGCCTTGCGAGAGTTCGCCGGGGCGCTTGTCCATCGCGTCGCCGAGGCCGACGATCGTGAGGTAGTATTCGGCGATCTGGCGCCGCTCGAGTTTCGAGGCGGTGTAGTAGGCCTGGTCCACGCCCAGCATGACGTTTTCAAAGGCGGTGAACCAGGGGAGGAGGCAGGGAGCCTGGAACACGACGCCGCGGTCGGGCCCGGCGCCGACGACTTCCTTGCCGGCGAGGATGATGCCGCCGGAGGAGGACTCGGTGAGGCCGGCGACCATCGAGAGCACGGTGGATTTTCCGCAACCGGAGTGGCCGATGAGGGTGATGAACTCGCCTTTCTTCACGCCGAGGTCGAAGTCGCGCACCACGGTGAGCGGGCCCTTGGGCGTGGGGAAGGTTTTGACGAGTTGGGAGATTTCGAGAAATTTGCTCATGACGTTCGGGTGCGCTCAGGCGATCTGGATGCTTTCGCGTTTTTCCTCGTCGGGGCGGCGGGGCGGACGGTTGACGCGAGGGGCGTCGAGGTCCTCGGGGAGGATTTCCGGGCGTATCAATTTCTTGGTGACGGAGGTCTTGCGGGAGGCGTTGAAGCCGAGGAGCTGATTGGTCACGAGGGCGCGAAGACGCTTGAACTCGGGATCGTGGTTGAGGGCGGTGCGGTCGCGGGGACGGGCGAGCGAGACGGGGACCGATTCACCGAGGGTCGCGCCGGGCCCGATCGTGAGGGGGATGATGCGGTCGGCGAGGAGCAGCGCCTCGTCCACGGAGTTGGTGATGAGGATGACCGTTTTGCGCTCGGTCTGCCAGATGCTGGCGATCTCGTCCTGGAGGGTGGCGCGGGTGAGGGCGTCGAGGGCGCCAAGGGGCTCGTCGAGGAGGAGGATGCGCGGGTTGATGGCGAGGGTGCGGGCGACGGAGACGCGCTGGCGCATGCCGCCGGAGAGCTGTTTGGGCAGGCGGTCCTTGGCGTGGGAGAGCTTGACCATCGCGATGTATTTATCGACGTGGGTGCGGCGCCTGGCGGCGTCCCATTGCGGGAAGACCTGGTCCACCGCGAGGGCGATGTTTTCGTAAACCGACAGCCAGGGAAGCAGGCTGTAGTTTTGGAAAACCAGGCCGCGGTCGGGACCGGGGCCGGTGACGATGTCGCCTTCCAGGCTGACTTCGCCCGAGTCGGGCTTGATCAGGCCGGCGATGAGCGAGATGAGCGTGGTTTTGCCCTGGCCGGAGTAGCCGACGATGGCGACAAATTCGCCGTCCGCGATGGACAGGTTCACGCCCGACAGCACGCTGTGGCTGCCGAAGCTCTTGGAGACGTTTTTGAGTTCGAGGAAGGCCATGGGGATCAGCTGATGGCCTTGAAGCGGGCCTCGACGAGGGACATGAGGCGATCGAGGATGAGACCGACGATGCCGATGGTCAGGATGGAGAAGATGATGTGCTCATAGATGAGCGCGTTGTATTCCTGCCAGAGGAAGCCGCCGGCGCCGGGGCGGCCGGTGAGCATCTCGGCGGCAACGATGGCCAGCCAGGCGATGCCGAGGCTCAGGCGGAAGCCGGTGAACATGTAGGGCAGGGTGGCCGGGATGAGGATCTTGGTGAGCATCTTCCAGCGGGAGAGCTTCAGAACGCGACCGACGTTCAGGTAATCCTGCGGGACGGCGCGCACGCCGACGGCGGTGTTGAGGACGGTCGGCCACATGCCGCAGAGGGCGATGGTGAAGAGGGCGGCGTAGGTGCCGGCCTCGGGGCCGGCGCGCATGAAGAGCACGAGGCCGAGGGGGAGCCAGGCGAGTGGCGAGACGGGGCGCAGCACCTGGATGAGCGGGTCGAACATCTTGGTGAAGGTGGGCGAGAGGCCGAGGAAGAAGCCGACGGGCACGCCGATGATAAGGGCGATGGCGTAGCCCTGTGCGACGAGCACCAATGAATACCAGGTGAAGCGAAGGATGCCCTGGTCCATCTCGCCGCGCTTGGCCCACGGATCGACGATGTAGGGTTTGCTGGAGTCCCACGTCTCGACGACGTTGGGGAGATCGGGGATGAGGCCGATGCGTTTTTCTTCAAAGGAGCTGCTGATCGCTTCCCAGACATCGGGACGAAGGCGTTTGGTCTCGGTGGCTTCGATCTCGCCGGACTTCAGTTTGGGCGCCAGGGCCTTCCACTGGGCTTCGCCTTCCGGCAGGGCGGCGACGGTGGTCCCGAGCTCCGCCATTCCGGTCGTGAGGCTGTAAACCTTTTTGCCGCCGACGATGTGCCAGGCAGCGAGTATGATGAGGACACCGACAACGGGCAGGATAAGCCAATCGAACTTGAATTTATTCATGAGACGGAAGTGGAGCGAAGTGCGGCGGCGCGGGTGGCGGCGGCGGAAGTGAAGGCGATGAGAAAAGAGAGGGCGGGGGACAGGATGGATTTGGCGACGACGGCGACGGACACGGCACCGGCCAGCCAGTGGTCGCCCTGGTTGAGGGCGACCTGCACGAAGCCCACCGGGAGGCCCAGCCTGGCCGCGCGCCTCCAGACGGAGGCGTCGCGGCAGATGGACCAGAACCGTGAGCGCGCGCTCATGGCGGGAGTCGTCCGGCTGGATCAGCCCTTCAGGTTTTTAACCGCGAAGCCCTTGGCGTAGGCCTCGGGGTTGGACGGGTCGAAGGTCACGCCGTCGAAGAGGGTCTCGGGCGTATTGTCGATGCCACCGGAGGTGACGCCGATTTCCTTCATGGCTTCCTCATAGATATCGTTGCGGATAACGCGCTTGTTGAGCGCGGCGTAGTCGGGTGCGCCGGTGACCATGCCCCAGCGGCGGAACTGCGAGAGGAACCACGTGCCGTGCTTGGGCTGCGGGTAGTTGCAGTTGTTCTTGCTGAAGTGCATCGGGGAGGCGTCCTTGACCTTGCGGCCGTCACCGTAGTCGAGGTCGCCGAGGAGGCGGCCGAGGATGATGTCCGGGGCGCAGTTGATGTAGGTGGCCTTGGATACAAGCTGGCACTGTTCGGGGCGGTTGCCGAGGTCGTCGAGCCAGACGCTGGCTTCGTGGAGGGCCTTGAGGACGGCCTTGACGGTCTTCGGGTTCTTGTTGGCGAACTCCTCGGTGAAGGCGCAGACTTTTTCGGGGTGGTCCTTCCAGATGTCCTGGGTGGTGACGGCGGTGTAGCCGATCTTGTCGGCGATGGCGCGGGCGCCCCAGGGCTCGCCTACGCAGAAGCCGTCCATCTTGCCGATCTTCATGTTGGCAACCATCTGGGCGGGCGGAACGACGATGAGGTTGACGTCCTTGTCGGGATTGATGCCGCCGGCCGCGAGGTAGTAGCGGATCCACATATTGTGGGTGCCGGGCGGGAAGGTCATGGCGAAGGTGAGCGGTTCGCCGAGGCTGTTGGCCTGGTCGACGAAGGGCTTGAGGGCTTTCGGGTCGGCGCCGATCTTGCCCTTCCACTCGGTCTTGAGGGTGATGGCCTGGCCGTTGCGATTGAGGACCCACGGAATGATCATCGGCTTCTTGGGCGAGCCGGCGAGGCCCATGGTCGAGGCGAACGGCATGCCGTAGAGCATGTGGGTGGCCTGGATGGAGCCGGTGGAAAGGTTATCGCGGATGGCGGCCCAGTTGGCGCCCTTGGTCACCTTGGAGTTGATGCCATATTTCTTGAACAGGCCTTTTTCGTGGGCGATGACGATGGGCGAGCAGTCGGTCAGCGCGATCATGCCGAAGTTGATGTCGGTGGTCTCGGGCGCTTCCGAGGCGCCGCTTTCGGGGGCGGACCATCCCTTGGGGAGATTGGAGAGGAGGGCGGCGGCACCGAGGCCTTTGGCGGCGGTGGAGAGAAATGCGCGACGATTAAGACGGCGCAGGTCGAAGGAATCAGGCGTGGGCGAGTTCATGGTTGTTACGTTTGCGGGAGGATTTCTGGGCGAGAGTGTAGAGGTCCGAACGAAAGGTGCGGGTGGCGAGGTCGGCCGGGATGACGGTGCCTGCGGGCAGGAAGCGGTGGCGGTTGAACCCTTCGATCAGCCAGGTGGCCTTGGCAGAGGTGGGGTCGTTGGCGCCGTTGCGGTGATAGTGGATGAAGTTGTCGGCCGGCACCGTGTTGCCGTGTCCGTAATCGAAGGGACCGACGAGGCTCGCCTGGATGACGCGCGCGGGGACGTTCATGTATTCCCGGCGGGCGAGGAGATTGCAGAGCTCGGGGCGGAAGGCGGGGTCGTCGCAGAGGGCGGCGGCTTCGGAAAGCGCGGCGACCATTGCGAGGTGTTCGCCGGAACGGCTTTCGGCGAAATCGCGGCGGACCATCAAGACTTTTTCGGCGTGGCCGGGGGCGAGATCCGGGCTGATGGCGGGGCACCAGCCGATTTTTTCACGCACGGCGAGGGAGTTCCACGGATCGCCGACGCAGTAGCCATCGATGGTGCCGGCCGCGAGGTTGCGGAAAAGCTGGGGGGGCGGCACGACGACGACGCGCACATCCTTCTCGGGGTCGACGCCGGCGCTGCGCAGCCAGTCGCATACGTGAATGCGGTGCGAGGAGTGCGCGAAGACCACGCCGAAAACATAGGTGCGTTCATGGCGGGACCGAATGATCTCGTCGCGCATGGTGGAGGCGTCGCGGACGCCGCGGTTCCACAGGTCTTCGGAAAGAGTGATGCAGTTGCCGTTGGTGTTGAGAACAAATGCGGTGAGGCATTCGCAGGGCAGGCAGTTGAGGCCGAGATTGGTGCTGATGACCATCGCGCCGAGCGCATGCGAGGCATCGAGTTCGCGATGAATGATCTTGTCGCGGATGCTTGCCCAGCCGACTTCGCGGCTGAGTTCGATGTTCAGGCCGTGCTTTTGGAAGAAACCATTTTCATGCGCGACGATAATGGGCGCGGCGTCATTGAGCGCGATGAAGCCAATGCGCAGAGGGCGCTGCGTCGAGGGACTGGCGGTGGCTTTTCGGTTGAGCGAAGACATGCGTTGGATGTCCTTGCCTCTAGCCTCCAACGTGCCATGGACTCCGGGTGAAATAAGAAATGTATTTCAAACATTTAATTAAAATGATGAGTAAACTTCATCTATGAGCCAGACTCTCGACAGCAGGCAGATGCTCGCTTTTGCAACGCTCGCCCGTCGTGGAAGCTTCACTCAGACCGCCAAGGATCTCTTTCTGACGCAGTCCGCGGTGAGCCATACCATCAAGGCGCTGGAGCGGGATGCGGGCGTGGCGCTTTTCGATCGCGTGGGAAAAAAGGTGCACCTCACCCAGGCGGGGGAGCAGTTGCTGCCGCATGCCGAGCGCATCCTTCGCGAGATGCAGGATGCACGCAACGCGCTGGAGGAGCTGCAGAATTGGGGACATGGACGTTTGCGCGTCGGTGCGAGCACGACGGCGTGTCACCACATTCTCCCTACAGTGCTGCGCGAATTCAAACAGAGCTTCCCGACGTGTGTGATCAAAATCGAATCAGGCGATCATCCGCGTCAGCTGGAGCTGCTGCGGAGTAATCAGGTCGACATCGCGCTCACGCTGGAATCCGAGGCGAATGCCGCGGACCTGGAGTTCCGCCCGTTGTTTGACGATGAGTTGCGATTTCTGGTTTCCCCCATGCATCCGTGGGCGGCGAAGCGGCGGGCGCCTCGCGAGGAGATCGCGGCCGAGAGTCTGGTGCTCTATAATAAGAGCAGTTACACCTTCCGCCTCGTGGACCAATATTTCCGTGACGAGGGCGTGGTGCTGCAGAACGTGATCGAGCTGGGCAGCATGGAGGCGATCAAGGAGCTGGTGAAAATCGGCATGGGTGCGGGTGTGCTCGCACCGTGGATCGCGAGGGAGGAGCTGGCCAGGGGCGCTCTGATTTCGGTGCCGCTGGGCAAACGGAAATTAAAACGCCGCTGGGGCGTATCCTTTCTCAAGGGGCGGAAACTTCCCCTGGCGGAGGAGACATTCGCCGGCTTGTGCGAGGCGGTGACGCAGGATTTCGGACGCGTGCCCGAATTTAACGCCGAGGAATCCTGAGCGGGCGTTCCCGATTGCCGGAACGTGGCGCCGCTTTCCGTCTGCTCAAGGTTTGCGGCTTTCAGCGAGCGCCCAATTGCCGGACTCGGCGCCCCAGATCGGTTGGATCGCGAGGATGTTGGCCGGGCCGGCGTTGACATACAGAATGTTGTCCACTCCGGCCGCAGCCGGATCCACCGGCGCCTTGCCGTTGGCGCCTGCGCCGGGGTTGCCGTAAAGATAGCGCAGCTTGAGGAGACCTGGCGGCATGCTTGCCAGCGTGATCTTAAACTGGGTGGGGCCGATCAACACCGCCGACTTGATCGGGAGGGTGCTGGCAAAATTGTCGGATGAAACCGAGAGACCGCTGATGTTTGCCGACGGATTTTTAAGCGTGAGCGCGGTGCCGGCATAAAGCCGGAGCTGGACGATGAGGTCCGTGCCATCACGTTGGAAACCCACGATCTCGCCGGCGCGAGGGTCGGCGAATTTCTTTGGATCACGCATCCAGCCGGCGGCGTTGCCCCAGCGGGGGCCCATCAAATCCCATGCGGAGTCGGTGGGATGCACGCCATCCTTGGTGGTGTGGTCGAGCGAGACGCCGGCAAACGCGCCGGCTTCGGGGTGGTCGCGCGTCCAGCGCCAGCAGGCTTCGCGGACTTTGTGCGCGCCAAGGGCGGGCGTGGTGTCGGGCGCGTAGGTGATGGGAAACGGCATGATGAGCAGTTGCCACGTGCCCGCGCCGAGATCCGCATCGAGGACGTTTTTGAAGAGATCGAAGTCGGAGTGGTAGGCGGAGGCGTTCGCGTTGAGTTTGGCGCTGGCGCAGTTCCCGACCCACGTGATGATGTTCGGTTTGTTGAGGCCACCGTTGGCGAGCATCGTGACCTTGGCGGCGTTGTAGGAATTCAGGCTGGTGCGGCCGTTCCAGTGGTCGAGCTGGCTGGCGCCGCGCCAGAACACGGAAAGGCCCACGCAGCAGCCGGAGGCTTCAGAGAGAGTGTTGGCGATGAGATTTTCGCCTTGTGAACCTCCGCCCATGCCGGAACCGCGCAGGAGATTCCACGTGCCTTTGACCAGCGAATTGGTGTCGCCGGGAAGCGTCGGCGTGATGGACGTGAGGTATTTGGCGGTGAAGCTGTTGGGCGCGACTTTGTTTACGCGCGAAGGGCCGTCCACCTGGCCTTGGATGCTGTCGCCCCACACGACGACGACCTCGCCGACCGCCCAGCGACACCACGTGCGCACAGGGCGGTTGCTGTCGGCTTTGCCTCCGGCGGAGCGGACGCGGCGAACTTCCATGGTTTTCCAATAGCCTTTCGGCACGGACAACGTCGCCTGCACGGCGGCGCCACCACCGGGAGAGTTTGTCCGCCGGGGCCGCCCGGCGGAGGCGAGGTGATGGTCTTCGTCGATGAAGCGCAGCTCAATGTCGGCGGGCGCAGTGCCGTGATCGAAGCCGGTAAACCTGACGTCGGCGGAGCCGTTGTGATGGCGGATGACTTGAAACGGTTGAAAGCTGGCAAGGCTGACAACCTGCGTCGGCACGAGGGTGTCGGCGGAAAGCTGACGGGACGAACGAGCGCCGCGCAACATCGGGGCATTGGCAATGGCTTCGGAAGCGCCGAAGCGCGTGAAGGCGGCGATAGCGTCGGCGGTGGATTCGAGCGGAAAATAAACGGCGAGTTCGCGCGTGATGCTCACCACGTCGGCGGGTTTGAAACCGGCGGACAGGCGGCAGAGGTCGGCGTCGGTGATCGCGGACGTCGCGAAGAAAAAGCCTTCGAGATCGGCGTCGTAAAACGGGCCGGCACCCTGCTTGGAGCCCAGGCACCAGTTGCCGGCCGTGGTGACGCCGAACGGGCGTGCCTCGCTGGCGACGAGCACGGGGGCGTGGCCGGCCTCGGCGACGAGGTATTCGCTGTAACCGGCGCGGCGGCGGATGATGTGCAGGCGAGGCATGAACAGGCCGGGGGGCCGGCCAGGATAACCGGAGGAGAGCGAGCCGGCGATGCCGTTGAATTTCGCGCCGCCGAAGAGATTACCGGCGGCGTCCTGTCCGCCGACGTAGTAGCGGCCGGCGACGTGATCATAGGACAAGTTCAGCGAACCGCCGTTGTCGGGTGCAGAGTAGCCAATCAACCAACCGCCATTGCCCGCGAAGTTGTTGTCCCAGATGCCGACAGTCCAGTCGCCGTCGGGCAGAGCCCAGCCGCCATTCGTGCGGTATTGGACCGAGGTGTTGTTGCCGTCGGGCGAGAGCCGGACCGAGGCGGTGGACAACGTCACCAGCGAAAGAGCGAGAAGAACGGCGGCGAGCGGACGGGCGGTTTGTTTCATGCGATGAAAAATCAGGGGGTGGCCACGTCGTCCGGGCGCGGGCTTAACCGGGCAAGCGCCTCGGGACGGATTTCCGTGACGGCGGAGGCGCAGAGGTCCGCCAGTTTTTTTTGCGCGGCGCGGAGGCTCAGGACTTCCTTGGCGCGCTGGCGGGCCTCGTCGGCCGGGACCTCCTTGAAGTCTTTTTCATGCGCAGCGAGGAAGCCGTTGATCTCCGCGGCGGTGATGGCGGGTTCGAGTTCCTTGGCGATCGCGTGCTCGAGTTTATAGGACACGTCGCCGAAGAGGATGAAGTAGTAGATGTCGCGCCGGTATTGGGGCGGTCCATAGATGACCTCGTTGCGGGCCTTGGCCGCGAGGCGGCGGGCATTTTCCTTTTCGAAGGCGTCGCGGAAAGAGGCGAAGTCGATGGCCTTCATCAGGCCGCGCGCTTTGGCTTCGGATTGGTAAATTTTGATGCGAACGAGTTCGGCGAGGGTGAGTTCGCGGAGCTTGGCGAGCGGGCCGTCGGGGCCGGAGGCAGGGCTCCAGTAGCCGGGCCGGTCGTCGAGGTCGCGCGTCTGCTTGAAGTGACTGGTGACGAGCGCGGTCTTCCGGTGCATCACTATGGCGTATTCATCGGACGATACAGGTTCACCGTTGACGGTGAGGACGATCGGATCCTCCACGGAGGCCGAGGCGGGAGCGGCGGGCTGGCCGAACAGGGTGACAGCCTGGGCGAAGAGCAGAGTCAGAAACAGGCGGGGCGAAGATTTCATGGGGTAAAGGAAGCAAGACGCCCCCGGGTTAGCAGGGGCATCTTGATTGGGGTTAGCGGAACGTGCGTTACTGTTTTACGAAGCGCACGGCGTCGGCGATGACGTAACACTGCGACGGGATCGGCAGCGGGCCGGTGTAAGCGTTCGTGATGAGAACGTTGCCGGTGGTGCCGGCGTTGAACGTGTAGGTGCCGAGTGAATACCACTGGCTGCCGTTGGCCTGCTGGTTGACATTCACGGTCGGGCTGCCGCTGGCATGCGTGATTTTGAATGGCACGCTCGGCGAGCGGTTGGTGGCGGCCGGCCACCAGGCGAACACCTCGTAGGTTCCCGCGACCGGCAGGTTCGGAGTGAACCGGACGGTCTGGGTTCCGCTCTTGGTGTTGCCGTCGTTGAGGGCGTCGGCGCCATGGTAGCCGGCGGTCGTGCCGGACGGGGTCCACGTGCCGACTTTGGTGACGCCGGTCGTGTCCGAGGCATCCACCACGATATCGACCGGTGTCGCCTGCTGCTGGGTGAAGCGCACGGCGTCGGCGATGGTGTAGCCAGGGCTTGAGGTGGCGCGGATACGCACATTGCCGGTGGTGCCGGCATTGAACGGAAACACGCCAAGGGAGACCCACTGGCTGCCTTGAGCGGTCTGATCCTTCGGCACGGTCACGGTGCCGCTGGCGGAGGTGATCTCGTAAGGAACGGTGGTCGCGCGGTTGGTCAGCTGCGTCCAGCGGGCGAAGACCTCATAGGTGCCGGCCGAGGCGATCGTCGGCGTGTAGAGCACGTTGCTGGTCGCGCTGGTGGGACTGCTGACGTAGTTGGTGCCGTAGAAGCCGGAGACGGAGGTGGACGGCGACCACACGCCCGTGAGGGTGACGCCGGTCGCGGCGGTGTTGTCCAGGATGATATCAGCGCCGCCGGGGCCCGTGCCGCCAACGGGGCTGATGGCTTGGATAAGATCGAGCGCGATCGTGTTGGCGGTGGAGGCGGGATCTTTGGTTGCGACGGTGACGCGCAGGGTGTGCGTGCCCGGCGACAGGTTGGTCCCCTCGAAGAGCGTCCTCTGGAATTCATCGAGGATGTCGTGGTAGCAGTTCACCGAGGTGATGGCGCCGCCGTCGATGGAGACATTGATCTTGCCGAAGGCGCCGCCCTTGGTGCCGAGGAGGCGGACCCCGGTGCCGGTGAAGGTGAAGTCCGCATAGGCGCCGACGGTCGCGGAGACGGATCGGGTCTTGGCGTAGTAAAGGTCGGTGGTGTTGGCGTCGGTGGTGAAGTGAGTCCACGTGCCGGTGTAGACCTTGCCGGTGCCGGGAGCGGCATCGATGGGGGTGACGATCGGGCCGGCAGCCGGGGCAACAGGGTCGCGTTGGAAATAGTCGATCACGACGAGGTTGCTGCTGGCTGCGAGATTCTTGGCCATGACCGTGGCGCGCAGCGTATGCGCGACGTTGGCGAGACCGGTGAACTGGTGAAGCAAGACGCGGTGGCGCGGCACGGGCCAGTAGCAGTCGACGAGCACGGAAGCGCCGCTGTCCATGGTGAGGAAGACCTTGCCCATGTTGGGTCCCATGGCTCCGTAAACGCCTACGTTGGTGCCAGTGAAGGTGTGCTGGGTGTAAGCGCCCACACCGGAGGTCATCGACTTGGTCGACAGGTAGTAATCGTAGTCGTTCGTCGGATGGGTCCAGGGTCCCGCGTAAGTCACGGAAGCGCCGGCGGGATTGTCGACGAACGTGACCGCCGCAGGGGCGGCCGCGGTGCCGCCCGGGAACTCATGCGCGCCGATATCCGCGCGGCTGCCCGTGCCCGAGTAGAGCGTTTCGCCCCAGAAGTCGCGTCCTCCGTTACCGAGTAGATCACCTGGCAAGCCGAGCGCGGGAATGTTCATGCCGGCGTTGATGAGGGGGGAGTTCGCCTGAAGCTTGAAGACCTGGGTGTTGGCGGGAATGTTTCCGTCCGGCGCAGCTCCCGTGGGCAAGAGGCCGACGAACTTGGGATCGGCGACGACCTTGTAGGGGTCATTCACGTCGGGAAAATGGCCGTAATAGGCGTTGTTGGAAAACACCGGCGCGGTCGGGTAGATCGCCGAGGTCACGTGGAAGACGTTATTGTAGTAGTAGGCGCCGGCGTAGTCGCGGAATTTGAAGCCGTCGGGCTTCGTGGAATAGAAGACGTTGTTGTAAACGTAGGCGTAGCTCAGCGGCGGATAAGGATGCATCGAGAACTGGCACGCGGTGTTGGTCTTGCGGCCGTCGTTGACGCTCAGATTGTAGCGGTAATACGCCACTTTCGAGCGGGTCGGATCGGGCATGAGGATCAACACGCCGCCTTCGTTTTCGTGCGTGTAGTTATATTGGAAGATGTGTTTGCCCCAAGTGCCGAGGTCGGCGTCGAAGGCCTGCGAGTCGCCTTTCGTTCCGTTGTTGATGTTGTTGTTACGCGTGCGGGCGACCTCGTTGAACTGAAAGGTGATGTCGCGTGTGTGGTAGGCGGACCACATGCCGGCGATGTGGCAGTCATTATCGTAGGTCGACAGGGAGCTGAGGCCAGCGTCGTAAGCGGCGTTATACTCGATCAGCGCGCCGGTGGCGCCGTTGACGACAATATGGTCGGCACCGGAACCCTGGAAAATATTCTCGCGGATTTTGAGGTTGGTGGCCCAAAGATCTTCACGATCAAGGTAGTTCTTGGGGGCTTTCACGTGCAGGCCGATGCAACGATTGTCTGCGAAGTAGTTCCCTTGGATTAGCAAACTATCCACCTGGGTCTGGGATCCCAGGTAGTCCATCATCTCGACGTAGATGCCGCCGGTGTTGTCGTAAAGGCGTTGTGGTCGCGTGGTGGTGCCCCATACGTCAGTGATGTCGTTGTTGAGGATCTGGACATCTTTATACTGATGGACAACGCCGATGGGCGCGCCGGTGCCGCCGAAGGCCACGCGAATACCGATGCGGTTGCCGTCCGCGCCGGCGATGTTGGTGATGTGGAAATTCTGAAGAGTGAAGTATTGCTTGTTGATGATCTGCACGGCGACCGGCGCGCCATTGCCGTTGATCTTCGGTTTGTCTCCGGTGCCATAGGCGTCGAAGGTGACGCGATTGGTCGGACTGCTGCCCGACCCCTGCGTGATGGTGGCGAAGGTGGTGCCGCTCTTCGGGTAGAGCGTGCCGTTCCAGACACCGCCGCGCCTGAAAAACACATTGTCGCCGGGTTGGAAGATGACGTCGTTGACCTTGACCAAATCTCGCCAAGGCGCGCCGAGGAGGCCGGAGTTGTTGTTACTCCCGCCTACATCGTCGACGTAGTAGTCGGTGGCGAGGACGGACGTGGCCGGTAGCGCGAGGAGGATGCCGGATAACACCAGCGTTCTGACCGAGGCCACACGGGATTTAAAAGTCCGGGCATGCGCCGGGACGCGAGTCGACGGGCACGCAGCACCGTCAACGAACACAGCAGGGGTAGGATTCATAATACGAACATTGGGGATTAATGCCGCGAAAGAACTGACGTCTGACGAGTGACGGCACCGGTGTTTTCACTCAACGACTGCCGTGATTAACGGTTCATCACACCGTTCGCGGGGCTATCGGACGCTAAAAAGCAAAACGCCCCCACGTGAGGAGGGGGCGTTTTGGGTCGGATGTTGGGTGATGGGTTACTGCCGGACGAAGCGCACGGCATCGGCGATGACGTAGCACTGCGACGGAATCGGGAGCGGGCCGGTGTAGGCATTCGTGATCAGAACGTTGCCGGTGGTGCCCGCGTTGAACGTGTAGGTTCCGAGTGAATACCACTGGCTGCCGTTGGCCCGCTGATCCACGTTGATCGTCTGGTTGCCGCTGGCATGGGTGACCTTGAACGGCACGCTCGGGGAGCGGTTGGTCGCGGCGGGCCACCAGGCAAACACCTCGTAGGTTCCCGATGTGGGCAGGTTCGGCGTGAACGTCACGGTCTGGGTGCCGCTCTTGGTATTGCCGTCGTTGAGGGCATTGGTGCCGTGGTAGCCGGCGGTGGTGCTGGAACCGGTCCAGGCGCCGGTCGTCGTGACGCCGGTCGGATCCGAGGCGTCCACAACGATGTCAACCGGCTGCGCTTGCTGGGTGAAACGCACGGCGTCGGCAATGGTGTAGCCCGGGGACGAGGTGGCGCTAATCAGCACGTTGCCGGTGGTGCCGGTATTGAACGGAAACACGCCGAGCGAAACCCATTGGCTGCCTTGGGCGGTTTGATCCTTCGGCACGGTCACGGTGCCGCTGGCCGACGTGATCTGGTAAGGAACGGTCGTCGCGCGGTTGGCGAGCTGCGTCCAGCGGGCAAAGACCTCATAGTTGCCCGCGGAGGCGATCGTCGGCGTGTAGCGCACGGTGCTGGTCGCACTGGTGGGACTGCTGACGTAGTTGGTGCCTTGGAAGCCAGGGACGGAGGTGGACGCGGACCAAGCGCCGACGAAGGTGATGCCGGAGGCGTCTGTGTTGTCCTTGATGATGTCCACCCCGGTGCCGCTGCCGGCGGGAGCGGAGGTCACCTGAATGAGATCGAGTGCGACGGTGTTGGCGGTGGAGGCGGGATCTTTCGCGGCCACCGTCACGCGCAGCGTGTGCGTGCCCGGCGAGAGGTTGTTGATCTCGAAGAGGTGCCGCTGGAATTCGGTGATGAGGCCCTGGTAGCAGTTGACGGAGGTGGTGGCACCGCCGTTGACCGAGACGTTGAGCTTGCCGAACGCGCCTCCCTTGGTGCCGATCAGGCGGACGCCGGTGCCGGTGAACGTGAAGTCCACATAGGCGCCGACGGTGGCGGACTCGGAACGAGTCTTGCCGTAGTAGGCTTGGTCGGGCGCGGCGTCGGCGGTGAAGTGGGTCCAGGTGCCGGTGTAGACCACGCCGGTTCCGGGAGCGGCGTCACGCGCGGTGACGACCGGGCTGGCGGCGGGCGCGACGGGGTTGCTCTGGAAGTAGTCGATCACGACAAGATTGCCGCTGGCAGCGGGATTCTTGGTCATGACCGTGGCGCGAAGCGTGTGCGCGGCATTCAGCAAGGGGGTGAACGTGTGGAGCAGCACACGATTGCGCGGCACAGGCCAGTAGCAATCGACGAGCGCGGAGGCACCGTTGTCGAGGGTGAGGAGAACCTTGCCCATGTTGGGGCCTTTGGCTCCGTAAACGCTGATGTTGGTGCCGGTGAACGTGTGCTGGACGTAGGCGCCCACACCGCCGGTGCTCGACTTGGTGGAGAGGTAGAAGTCCGCGTCGGTTGCCACGTGAGTCCATGGCCCGGCGTAGGTCACGGTGGCGCCGGCAGGATTGTCCACAAACGTGACAGGGGCCGGAGCCGCGGCGGAGCCACCGACATATTCGTGTGCGCCGATGTCCGCGTAACCGCCCGCGTAGAGCGGGTTGCCCCAGAAGTCCCGGCCGCCGTTATCGAGGAGATCTCCCGGGAGGCCGAGCGCGGGGATGGCCATGCCTGCGTTGATGCAGGGCGAGTTCGCCAGGATCTGGAAGGGCTGGGTGTTGGTCAACGTGTAGCCGTCGTTGTTCGGAGGCAGGACGGGCGTGCCGGCGAACTTGGGATCGGCGACGACCTTGTAGGGATCGTTCACGTCGGGCGTGTGGCCATAGTAGGCGTTGTGGGAGAAGACCGGGGCGGTCGGGTAGATCGCTGCGGCGACGTGGAAGATATTGTTGTAGTAATACGCGCCGGCGTAATCGCGCATTTTGAAGCCTTCGGGCCGGGTGGAGTAGAAGACGTTGTTGTAAACGTAGGCGGCATTGACCCCGGGATTGGGGTTCATCGCGAATTGGCAGCCGGTGAAAGTCTTGCGACCGTCGTTGACGCTCAGGTTGTAGCGATAATACGTGAATTTGGAACGGGTGTCGTCGGGCATGACGAGGAGGACGCCGCCCTCGTTTTCGTGCGTGTAGTTGTATTGGAATACATGTTTTCCGAGCGTGCCGAGATCGACGTCGAAGGCCTGCGAGTCGCCCTTGATTCCGTTGAGGATGTTGTTGCGGGTGCGGGCGACCTCGTTGAATTGAAACGTGATGTCACGCGTGTGGTAGCAGGACCACATGCCAGCGATCCAGCAGTCGCCGTCGTAGGTGGACAAGGTGCTGATGCCGGCGTCATATCCGGCGTTGCCTTCGATGAGAGCGCCTTTGGCACCGTTCAAGACGATGTGGTCGGCGCCGGTGCCGTCGAAGATATTGTTACGGATCTTGAGGTTGGTGGCCCAGAGGTCTTCGCGGCCGTTGTAGTTGCTTGCCGCCTTCATGTGGAGCCCGATGCACCAGTTGTCGCGGAAATAGTTCCCCTCGATGAGGAGTCCGTCCACCTGGACTTGGGCGCCGTTGTAGGCCATCTGCTCGACGTAGATGCCGCCGGACTGGTCGTAAATGCCTTGGGCGCGCACGGTGATGCCGCGCACATCGGTGATGTCGTTATTGACGATCTTCACATCCTTGTATTGGTGCACGACGCCGAGAGGCGTGCCATCGCCACCGAAGGCCACGCGAATACCCATGCGACTCCCGTCGGCGCCCGCCGGGTTGGTGACGTGGAAATTTTGGAACGTGAAATACTGCTTGTTCACAAGCTGCACCGCCCACTTGGCGCCGTTGCCGTTGATGATGGGCTTGGGGTCGGCGGCGTTGCCATAGGCGTCGAAGGTGACGCGGTTGGTGGGGCTGGTGCCGGAACCGAGACCGACGTTGGCCGGGTTGAGGTCGCACTTCGGATAGAGCGTGCCGGTCCAGCTGCCGCCGCGTTTGAAGTAAACGTTGTCGCCGGCGGCGAACATCACGCCGTTGACCTTGGTCAAGGACTGCCAGGGCGCGGCGAGCGTTCCGGGGTTGCCGTCGCTTCCGGCGGCGGAATCCACGTAGTAATCCGCAGCGAGCGCGTCGGCGCACGGCAGAGCGAGAAACGTTGCGGCGAAGAGAAGGCGTTTGCGTCCGGCCGACAGGCGGGATTTCGCGAAACGACCGAGGGGATTTTGGGCAGGAGCCGATGCGCCGAAGACGCGATCGGCGGACGCTGACGGGGTAGGATTCATGATGCTATCGTTAGGGGTTTAACGCGGCGTGACCGCGCAGCACCGTTAGTAGAACGCCGCGGCATTCCACAATGACTTGCATGATGAACTGTTAACTTTGCCTTCCGCCTCTAAAAAGGGAGGAGCTGCGCCGCCTAAGTCCGTGTTTTTTCGCTCGTGGTATGACCGGTGAACCGACCGAGCACGAAGGTGCCGTCCTCCGAAATGTAGTTTGAAATCGACCGGCTGAGCGTCTCTCCCGACTGCCAGTAATCTTCCACCTCCCAGCAGCGCGGCCTCGGTGCAAGACCGAGTTCGTTCCGGTCCAACAAAAGCGAGAGCATCTCGACCGCGCTGCTTCCGAGTCCCGCCAAGTCCGCACGCAATCCCGAGAGGCGGGTCTCGCCCACATTGGAGCTGAAGAGTGAAACATCCGCCGGCACCTTCAGGCCCATGGCTTGCAGCCAGCCCTGCACGCTTTTCGCGTGATGCACCACGAGGACGTCCGGACGATGCGTTTCAAACCAGTTTCGAAAACCTTCGAGAGTCCAGGCGCCGGCGTAGGGGGGGAGACTCTGCCGGCTGCGTTGCTGCCACAGCAGGTAGGAAGCGGTGTAAACGCCGCGACGATTTTTGTCCTCCGTCGGTTCGATCACCAAGCCCACCCGGCGGTAGCCCACCCGCTTCAGCAGGTGATACGCCTCCAGCAACTCGTAATACAACGGGCGCTCCGTGCGATGCAGGTTGCGTGGCGTCCAGAGGGTTTTGCCGATCTCGACCGCCGCGAAATGTTCCCATTGAAGAAACATGCGGGGGACCCGGTGGGCGAGGCGCGGCATAATGATTAGTCCGCGAATTCCGCGCGCGCGCAACATGCGCCCCAACTGGCGGTGCTCCGCGGGTTTTTCGGCGAGCAGAAAGGGCTCGATGTTGAATCCCACCTTGTGGGCGCGCTCGACCGCGCCCTCGTAAATGCGCCGTTGGAACTCGGCGCCGCCCTTGATCGCAAACTCAGTGATGAAGGCGAGCGTCTCGCGATAGTTGCGCCTGCCTTGGGGTTGACGAACCATCGACAGGGCCTTGGCCAGCAGCGGCGAGGGCTGATAGCCGGCTTTTTTCGCCGCGGCCTGGACGCGGGCCTGCGTGGCGGCGGAAATACGGCCCGCGCCGCGAAGTGCCAACGACACCGTGGCCACGCTTAATCCTGTCTGACGGGCCAGCTCGCGAATGGTGGATGCCATAATGGGGCAGAGTGTTGGCGCAAAGATTAACCGTTAATCAACGAAATAATCGAACGCGCGCATTGGACGGAGGTAGCCTCGCCCGTCACCCAAAATCCCTCTCTTCCTATGAAAAAACTACTCCCTTGCTACGCGGGCCTTCTCCTTGGCGCCGCTGTCGGTTTGAGCGCCCAAACCACCAATCTCGTGTTACTCGATTTCGAGACCACGCAGTATCCGAATAACTTCCGCGTCCTGAATGCCAATGGCGCGACCCTCTCACAGACCACGAACGGAGGGGCAAACGATTTTATGAGGAGCGTGAACGGCAGCGGTGCCTCCATCGTGTATGATGCCAACGGCTCTGCGGAGAACATTTCAAATTTTACCGTGAGCAAAACAGTTTCGCTCAACGTGACGATGGATCTCAGCTTTTCCACCAGCGGGAATTCCTTCGGCATCTACATCATCAATGCGGCCAACGAAGCCCAAGGCTATCTGGCTTTGTTTAACGTCAACAACTCGGGCTCCAACGATACCATTCGTTTCTCCAGCGCGGTGGTCAACCCGACTACTCCGTCTACGGTCGGCTCAATCCCCGCCGGCAGTTACGCGAACAACCAGGATCTGGGCATCGGGCCCACCGGGACCTTCAGCAGCTACTCTTTCAGCTATAGCATCAACGCAAACAACGAGGCGGTCCTCTCGATGACGGCCGGGGCTCAGACCAGCACGTATACCATCGCCGGCACGAGCGCCTTCACCAACGTGGAGGTCGGTTTCCGTCTCGGCTCCAGCTCGGGCACGGTAGGCGTGGATAATTTCAACATCTCCACCACGGCGATCCCCGAACCTTCCACCTACGCGGCCCTGGCCGGTATTGCCGTCCTCGGCATGTGCCTCGCGCGCCGCCGCATTACTCACTAACGCTCACGTTCGTTTGTCCGCCCCGTCACCGCGTAATTTGCAGCCATTTCTTGCATGAAGTCGTTTCAGTTGCCCGCCCGCACGCTCACGCTCGACGACTCTTGGGACGTCATCGTCGCGGGTGGCGGGCCTACGGGCTGCACGGCGGCCGCGGCGGCGGCGAGAGAGGGTGCACGGACGCTTCTAATCGAGGCGTCCGGCTGCCTCGGCGGCTCCGGCACCTCGGCACTCGTGCCCGCGTGGTGTCCGTTCTCCGACAAGGAAAAGATCATCTATCGCGGGCTGGCGGAGAAGGTATTCACCGCCGCGAAGAAGGATGTGCGCCACGTCAAAGGCGGCGATCTTGACTGGGTGCCGATCGACGCGGAGCGCCTCAAGCGCGTCTATGACGACCTTGTCACCGAGGCGGGCGCGTCAATTTTGTTTCACACGGTGCTTTCGTCGGTCGAGACGGAAGCCGGGGGCACGGTTTCGACGATCGTCGTGAGCAACAAGGCGGGTCTGACCGCGTTGCGCGCGAAGGTTTATATCGACTGCACGGGCGATGCCGACCTTGCCGCCTGGGCGGGTGCGGAGACGCACAAGGGGGACGAGCGCGGCGCGATGCAGCCGGGGACGCATTGTTTCATCCTCACCAATGTCGATGAATATGCCTACCGGCATGGCCCTGCTTTGTATTGGACAAATCCAGCCAGCCCCATCCATGCGATTCTGGCGTCGGGTCGCTACCCGGAGATCCCGGACCACCACATCTGCAACAATCTGGTGGGACCGGGTGCGGTGGGATTCAACGCGGGGCATCTTTTCCACGTGGACAACACCGATCCCGAAGGCATGTCGCGCGCGTTGGTGGCGGGCCGTCGCATGGCGGTCGCCTATCGCGATGCCCTGGCGGAGTTTTTTCCCGCGGCTTTCGGCAACGCCTTTCTCGCCACGACCGGGTCGGTCGTGGGGATTCGCGAAACACGCCGCGTCGTCGGCGACTACGTGCTGACCCTGCAGGATTATCTGGATCGCCGGGTGTTTGATGACGAGATCTGCCGCAATTCCTATTTCATTGACCTGCACGAAACCAAGAAAGAGCTCGCCGCGAAGGGCGAGGACTGGGTTTCACGTTTTGCCCATTACGGCAAAGGCGAGTCGCACGGCATCCCGTATCGCTGCCTCACTCCTCGCGGGTTGAAGAACGTGCTCGTGGCGGGGCGGTCCATTTCGTGCGAACGCATTGTCCAGGGCAGCATCCGCGTGATGCCGGTGTGCCTGGCGATGGGCGAGGCGGCAGGCGTGGCCGCGGCGCTCGCCGCCGCCGGTCCTGTCGTCGATATCCACCAGCTGGATACGGATCTTTTGCGCGAACGTCTGCGGGCCGAGGGTGGTTATTTGCCCGAGCTTCCGGGCGAAACGGTTCGCCTGGCGACGCCGATGATCGTGAGCGCTGCGGTCGTGGCTTGAGGCGGTCGCGCGGCGGCAGGGCTGGCGCCGGCGCCCCGCCGTTCGTGGCAGGTGAGATGGACGAGGCACGCCGCAAGCGGCGGCTCTACATCGGAGACGACACGCCGGCGGGGTTCAGCGGGAATACACCAGCGGGGTCGATGTGCCGGCGGGTTCGGGAGGAGGAGCCGGCGGGGCCCAGTCAAAGAGCTGCACGATGGCGATGTTGGGCTCGTCCGCGCGGTTCGATTTTTCAGGCCGGTCGCGGAGAATCACGAGGATGCGGCCGGCGCCGCTAATGGGAAGGGGAGTGCTCGAAAGCAGTCTCCAATCACCGTTCTCAAGCTGGGCGGCCGCGCGGAAGGGCATGCGTTTGACGCCCTCGGTGATCGGGACCTGGGTCTTGTCGCGAGGTGGCAGGGTGAGTTGCCGGCTGGCGATGTTGATGGCGATGGGCAGGCGTGAAAAATTGCGGAATTCGATCGTGCCGGCGGGGTGCGCGGCCGGAGAGTTGTCGAGGACGACGCAGTCGTAGACCATGGCGGCCTCTTTGCTCACCTGGCCCTGGCTGTTGGGAAGGACCTTGCGGGAGGTGACCTTTGCATCGTCGCCCGGGACGAGAATGACCAGGGCCTGTTGAATCTCCGGAGGCACGGTGATTGTGCAGGCGGTCTGTCGCTGGGGTTTGCCGTCCACTTCGACCATTTTGAAAAGCACGATGGAGTTCTCGGCGGATTCATAGGTGGTGGAAAAACTGCGGGGAAACACGGCGAGTTCCTGCGGGGCTTTTCCGGCCTGGAACTGAAGGTTGAGGTCGTAGGTGCCCCAGGCGAGGAGGCGGAACTGGACGGCCCGGGCCGGCGAGGCGCAAACGATGAAGGCGAGGGCGAGCCCGAAGGCGGCCGCCATGAGGCGTGTGGGATTAGATGTCATTGGCGGAAAGCCAGCGGAACGAGATGATTTTGAACCGGCGCCCGAACGTTTGGTTGCCGGCGATGGTGAGGTTGGCGGGAGCGACCGTGGCGGCGTCGGTGGTATTCACATATTCGTGGGTTCGCTGGACGACGGCTTCACACCAGGCGCGACCGACGACTTCGCCGGTGACGGGGTTTTGTGTATCGCCATAGGCACGGATGCGGAAGGTGTCGGAGCGGGCGGTGAGTGAAGGGCCGAGGGCGGTGAGCAGGTCGGCTTGGGACAGATAACCCGGGGTGAGCGAGGCGCGGGACGCGGCGGATTGCGTCGTGTCGGGAGCGGTGTTGGCGGTGTTCACGGTGCCCGAATAAACGATTTGTTGCTCAAGATCGGGAGGGACCTTTCCGGAGCTGTCCTTGATGTCGCGGGGGTAAGTATCGGCGGGCAGACCATCGCCCGCGCTGTCTTGGTTGACGGCACCCGCATCGATGGCGGCCTGCAGAACACCTTTCAATCCGGTGCGGTCCGCGACGAGGCGGCGATTGACGAAATCCGCGAGGGAGAGGAAGGGGCCGCGAGCGCGGATTTCGGCGACGATCTTGGGGGCGAGATCGTCGATCTGGGCGTCCGAGAGAATGCGATAGCCCATCCACGTGTCATTGACCGTGATGCCGGTAAACGGGCGGGAACGGGCGGTGGTGAAGCGGGAGAACGGGTGCTTGTTGAGCGGGTCGGCGGGGTCGGTGGCGACGCCGTTATGACTGTGGAGCAGGGCGCGCCACGCCTGGACGGAGGTGGAGTTGACGTTGAAGCCGCCGTTGACGCGGAGGTGGGCGGCGGATTGCCCGACGGTTTTGAGCGCGGTGACGTCGCCGGCGGTGGCGGCGCCGCTGGTCCAGACAAACTCATGCCGGCTGTTGGGCAGGTGATAATTGACGGCTCCGGCCTGGGCAACGGTGAGCGTGTCGGGGACGGTGGAGAAAAAATAGCCGTCCCAGAGCGCCTGGTTGAGCCAGTAGGAAAGATCGTAGATGCGATTGAACACCGCCTTGCCGGGAAAGCCGGTGGGATCCGAGAGGGCGAACGAGTCGTCGGTGGACAACACCGTGAACGACGCGTTGCGATTCACGTAGAGATTGGCGTGCGAATTGCCGATGGCGTAGGCGGGGTTGAGGTTGATGAGCGAGGCGTTGGCGTGCTGCAGCTGGGCGATCGAGAACAGCGGGACGTCCGGGGACGGGAACTCGCGGATGACCGTGTTCTGCGCGCCGCCCGACGTGATGGAAACCCGGGTGCCGGAGGAGACGCGGCCCTGGGCGTCGGCGTTGGGAATGTCGTGCTTGGTCAAATTCAACGTCGTGCCGCTGACGGGCGGCTCCACATAAAATTCCGTGAGGTAGGAGGGATTGAAGTTGGATCGATAACCGCTGCTGACCTGCTCGACGAAGGGTTTGCGCAGCATGATGGAGGCTTGGGGATTGAGCGTGGAAAGCCAGCGGGGGGCGCCCGGATTGGGCTTGTCCAGCCGGTCCTGCGGATTGGATTCCGGCGGCGTGGTCGGCAGATCCGACATCATCAGCTCGAGGCGGTGATAAATGAGCGGTTCACCGGTGTTTTGAGGCGGGATCTTGAGGCTGTTCAGGTTGAACCGCCATTCGAGCCCGGCGCCGAGGATTTTTTGATAGGCGTTGGCGCGCAGGAATTGCCGCACGGCGGTGATGTCGCCGGGGGGAATCGAGGCGGGGAGCGGCTCGGTCAGCAGCACCTCCATGCGCGCGGAGTTGTAAGTCGACGGGGTGGTTTGGGGGAAGCATTCCAGGAAGATCGTCTGGGTTTGGGCGACGATGTATTGGTTGAAGGGAACCTCGCCCTGCATGCGCACGGCATTGTTGACACCGACATCGTTCCTGAGGGCGCCGCGGTCGCTTAGCCGTGAGACACCGCTTTTATAAAGCGTGCCGTCATGTCCATCGGGACTGTCGATCGCGTCGCAGATCGTGAAGATGCGGCTTTCGCCGGGATCCATGTCTTGGGAAACCTCCAGCTTGAAGCGGAAGTATTCGGCTTCGGTGTCGGAGGTGTTTTCTCCATATTCCTTGGTGACAATGGGGCTGGAGCCGTGCTTCACGCGTATCACCATCAGATCGAAATCCTCGGGCTCGAGGGCGGGGTTGGTGGGCGACACGGGGCTGTAAGCGCCGGTCCGATAACGAAGCCCCGCGCCCGTGGTGGAGGCCGGCACGAGGTTGGAGTATTGGACGCAGAACTCGTAGGTCCTGGCGGCGAGTTTGACGTTGTAGGGATTCCACAGCGTGACGACCGGCATGATGTTGAAATCAGGCGGGGTGTCGGTGGCAGGACAGGTGAGGTTGTATCCCATGCGCAAATACGTGATGACGGGAGCGACGCCGGGGTGCGTGGCGGACTGCTGCCTGGGCTGAAGCGCGGCCGCGCCGGCGGACGCATTGGCGAATTCGCGCAGCAACTGCCATTTGGGGAGGCTGTATCTGGAGGTGTCGGCAGGGTCTCCCGGGGTGATGTAATCGTCGTTGGCCGAGGGAGGCGAAGAGGGGGTGGGATTTGACGCCGAGGATCTGAGCCAAGAGCCGAGATCGCGCTTGAGGCCGCCTTTGGCGACGTCCACGGGGAGGCTGTAGGAGTCGAGCGTGAGATCGTGAAAACGGCTTTTGACGGCGCGTCCGAGAGCGCTTTGTCCGACCGAGTCGGTGTTGGCCAAGGGAAGCTGGGAGAGCGAAAGCACCTTGGGAAGCGTGGCGAGGAACGCGGAGTCGGTGCCCGGGAAGGCGGAGCCCAGCTTGGTATCCGCAGTGTCTTGTCCGATCGCTTCAATCCCAAGGCGTTCTGCATTGATGAACCGATAATCAGCGGCTTGGGCGGCGGTGGTGGGCGGAGTGACGGCGGCGGGGTTTTCCCAAGGGGCGCTCAGGGACGCCTTGGCCTTTATTCCCTCGTCGCCGATCCAGTAGGCAAAATGGCCGACAGTAGGCGTGATCGCCGGATCGAGGCCGGGGACCGTGCCGCCTGCGACTGTGATCGGCTCGGTGGGGGCGACGACGAAGCGTTCGGTCACGGAGTCCGGGGAGGCGCTGGCAGATGTCTCGAGCGTGCTCGCAGGGCCGACGAGTAGAATGCCGTCGCGGTTGCCAATTTTTAACCCTGGGGTTTGCGGCGTGACGGATTTGGAGAGCGGACCGGTCGCCGTGATCACGGCGGTGTCGGGGGTAACGACCGGGGTGTTGGCCGAGGATGCGCTGACCGAGAGACTTTGATTGCCGCTGACCAGCCAGCTGAGCAGTTGCGGATTGCGTGGGGTCGATGCGGTCGGATTCTGGCGATACACGCCGATCCAATTGGGATTGTTGTCCGCGTCGGCCGTCGCATACGAAGCGAGACCGTCGCCTTTTTGGGAGGCGGGAGCGCTGACGCGGGCGTCGGGGCCCATCATAAGCTGGAGCTGCCCGAGCGCGATGTTCAGCCCCATAAGCGCGTTCTGGCGGGCTTGGGATAGATGCTGGTTGTTGGAGGCGACTTGGGTTTCGACGCGCGTGAGCGCGGCGAGCGAGACAAGCAGCAGCACCAGAAAGGCCAGCAACGTGATGGTGATCAGCAGGGCGAATCCGGACCGACGACGCCGGGCAGTGAAGGCGCTGGGTTTCATACGGGGTAAACGAACGACGGGCGAAACCGAAGTGCGGGCCGCGCTTGATTGCGCGAGCTTCGCAGGAGGAGAGGTCAGTTTACGCCCGGTGAATCAAACGTGGGGCGCAGCAGGGACTCCGTTGGGCGGATAGTGAGCTCGGGATCGGCACGGTGTGCAGGAGACGGGGCGGTTTCATGGGGATTTTTGGACAAAGCTGTTTTGACGCGGGCGAGGCTGAAGGTTTGCCAGGCGACCATCGGGTTCATGGGAGGGAATTTGGCGCGTTCGAGCATCTCGACCTGGGTCCAGCCTTCCCGTTCGCCGGCATGATGAGAGGAGTAGCAGTCGGGACCGTTGAAGATGCCGTAGGGAACTTCAGGGTGGAGGCGGGCGTGGTTGCGGAGGCTGATCCGCTCCCAGACCGCGAGGGCTTCGTCGTTCCATCCCAGCTCGGTCAGCGCCCAGATTGCCCAGTGCACCGTCTGCGGCCAGATCCCGGCATTTTCGCCTTCGCCTGCCGGTATCGGACAGGTGGATATTTCCACGGGCGGGGGGCACGGGTAGGGGCGGCTCATGAGGGTGAGTCCCAGTTCACTGTGACATTTTTCAAGCACCGCGCGCATGGCGCTTTCACGCATCGCGGGCGTTCCGCAGCCGCCGAGCACGCACCAGGTTTGGGCGTTGAGGAAGACACGGTCCTCCGCGAGCGTGCCAAAGGGAAGGCCGTCATCGGTATAGCCGCGCACGAACCAGCGCCCGTCGAAAGCCGCCGTGGCGGCGGCGCGAAGCGAAGCAAGGCGTTCTTCGCATTCCTTCGCGAAGCGGGGATCGCGGGCGCGTGCCAGCGGGATGAGGCGGTCGAGCGCGCAACACGCCATGCCGGTGTTCATCATGGATTCGCCGAAGCCCCGTGCGCCGACAAAGGACAAGTAGTCGTTCCAGTCGCCGTCGGCGATGAGGATGAGTCCGTGGGAACCGAGGCCGATACCGTTGAAGATCCATTTCATGGCACGGCGGAGATGTTCCCAGACGGAGGCGGATTCGCCTTCCCAGAAGGGAAGCTGTTCGTCGAGGAAATCGACGCTTCCGGTTGCGTGCACCACCTCGGCGCACGCGAGGATGAACCAGATCTCGTTGTCGCTTTCCCTGTGTCCGGTCGAAAGCGTCTCGCCGGGCGCGGGACGTCGGAAAGAATGACAATGCGGGATGTCGCCGCTCACGTATTGAATTTTGGCCATCCAGCGAAGACAGCTGAGCGCAAGCGCGGGATCGTGAGCGGCGATGGCGAGCGCGGTTTCGGGCACCTCGCGCGCACCGAATCCGATCCAGCCGTAGCCGCCGAGATTCAGGTAGTGTTCTCCGACCGATGCATCCCATGCTTCGTAGGAATACAACTGGCCTGCGCTCCAGATTGCTTCATCGCGGATCCAAGGCGCGAAGGTGCCAAACTCAAGATCGCCGAGCCTTCCGGCCCAGGCACGTCGTGCTTCCGTCGGCGAAGGCGATGGAAGCAGGTTGTCCGAACCGTAGCCCACCTGCGCCACAATTTCGCGACTGGCGCCCGGCTCCAGCGAGAGCGACGACGATAGCAGCAGGGAAACACCCTCGGTTGCGCAGGCGGTGAAGGAGGCGTCGGTGATCACCTGGAAATCGCCGAGGCCCGGATGGAACTCCTTCCAGGCAAGCCTGCCCGGTGCAGGGTGGAGGACGCGTGGCGAAGGACCGGAAACGCCCGCGGGGACCACGTCTGAACGCAGGCGCACGCGCGCCGACAGAGGAGTCGTTCCTAGGTTTTTGAGACAAAAACGAGCGGCCATGCGCGGCTGCCGGTCGGGAGAGGTGTAGAATTCCTGTTCGATCAGCAGCGCATCGCCGCGACCGTTCCGCCAGACACCGGCGTAGGTTGCATAACCGATGCCGTAGCGAACGGCTGATTTCTCAGCGAGGTCATCGTGAATCAGCGAGTGGCGGTCGTCTCCGGTTTCAAGTTCCAGATAGAGTCCGCTTCTTGCCTTGAACGTGTTTGCACACAGGTCGGTGTAACCGCCTTCGGTGGTGAAGAGACGGACGAGGCCCTGCCGGTTGACCAGCACCTGCAGGCGTCCGCTGGAGAAGCCGTGGACGAAAGGCCGTTCGATCGCGGCGGCACCCTTGAAGTGCCCCTCGAAACAAGGCAACCCGACCTCATCCTTCCTCCAGGTCCCGTAATGCAGGGGTTCATTCATGCGGGACAAACTCTCTTTAATTCGGTTGGTGTCACAACCGCCGCCTTGGTTAACTGTTAGATCCGCGGTTTGCAGCCCCGGCGTGCTGAAATCCGACAGTGCGATGGAGGCGGGTGCAAGACGCCGTCACCGAAGCTTTACTTCGGATTTTGCGGCCCGCCTGCCGGGGAAACCCTGTGGTGATCCGCGGAAAAACTCCCGCGAGCAGAACTACTAAATCTAGAACTGCTCGGCCATGGCGACGGCCTTGAAAAGGGCCGAGGCTTTGTTGACGGTTTCCTGGTATTCGGATGCCGGTATTGAATCAGCCACTACGCCGGCACCGGCCTGGATGTGCACGTTGCCGTCCTTGAGGAGCGAGGTGCGCAGCATGATGCAGGTGTCGCTGTTGCCATCATAACCGAAGTAACCGAGGGCACCCGCATAGAACCCGCGTTGGGACGGTTCGTTTTGCGCGATGAGCTGCATGGCGCGGATCTTCGGTGCCCCGCTGACGGTGCCGGCGGGGAAGGTCGCGCGGAGAAGATCGTAGGCGGTCTTGTCGGAGGCGATTTTTCCTTCGACCTGCGAGACGATGTGCATGACGTGCGAGTAGCGTTCGATGACCATCATCTCGGGCACGGTGACGCTGCCGAATTCGCAGACGCGGCCGATGTCATTGCGGGCGAGGTCGACGAGCATGAGGTGCTCGGCGCGTTCTTTTTCGTCGGCGAGCAGATCTTTTTCGAGGGCGAGGTCGTCGGCGTGGGTCACGCCGCGTTTGCGCGTTCCGGCGATGGGGCGGATCTCGACCAAGCCGTCGGTGAGGCGCACATGGACCTCGGGTGAAGCGCCCACGATGGAGAAGTCGCCCGTCTCAAGGATGAACATGTAGGGCGATGGATTGACGGTGCGGAGCGCGCGGTAGAGATCGAGCGGGGTTTTGGTGAACGGCTTGGTGAAGCGCTGCGATGGGACGATCTGGATGATGTCACCGGAGCGGATGAATTCCTTGGTGCCCTCGACCACGGCCTCGAAGGCGGGCTGGGTGAAGTTGCCGGGCGGCACGGTGATCTTCGGCGGTTCAACCAGCGGCGCGGGGGCGAGCGCGCTGGGTTCGCGAAGGAGGGCATAGAGCGAGTTGAGCTCGGCGACGGCCGCGTCGTAGGCGGCGGCGGGATCGGCGGCGGTGCGCAGGTGGGCGTTGACGCAGAGACGGAGGGTTTGCTTGGCGCGGTCGAAGATCAGCAGTGAGTCCGACAGCATGAAATAGAGCAGGGGCATGCCGAGCTCGTCGGTCCTGGCGACGGGGACGGTGGGCTCGATCCGTGTGACGTATTCGTATCCGATAAATCCCACGGCGCCGCCGGTGAAGCGGGGAAGGCCGGGGATGTTGACCGGGTGGTGGCCGGCCATTTCGGCCTCGATCAGCTTAAGCGGATCGGCGGGGGTGGGGACGGTTTGCGAGGGCTGGCCGGGGACGCGGATCTCGGTGGTGTGCGGACCGCAGATGAAGACCTTGCGCGGGCGGCATCCGATGAAGCTGTAACGGGAGAGGGTTTCGCCGCCCTCGACGGATTCAAGAAGGTAGGACGGCCCGGCGGTCTTGAGCTTGGCGTAGGCGGAGACGGGCGTCTCGAAATCCGCCATGAGATCGGCGTAGACGGGGATGACATTGCCTTGGGCGGCGAGCTTCAGGAAGTCCTCGCGACGGGGAAAGATGTTCATGACGGAGGGGAAAGTAGCGAGTAGTGAGTAGCGGGTAGCGAGTAGTCGGATGGGAGCGGCGGAGTGGCCGGAGGTTCGATATGCCCGCTACTCACCACCTGCTACCCGCTACTCTTTAGGGAATCACTCCACGGTGACGGATTTCGCGAGGTTGCGGGGTTTATCCACGTCGCAGCCGCGCTCGCAGGCGATGTAATAGCTGAGCAGTTGCACGGGGATCGTGGCGACGATCGGCAGGACGGCCTCGTGGCACTCGGGGATGGTGATGACTTCATCGGCGAGGCCGGGGGGAAGTTCGCAGCCTTCGGTGACGATCGCGATGACCGGGCCCTTGCGTGCTTTCACCTCCTGCATGGAGGAAATGACCTTGTTGAAGATTTCGCCTTTCGGGGCGAAGAACACGCTCGGGCAGAGTTCGTTGATAAGCGCAATGGGGCCGTGCTTCATTTCAGCCGCGGGATAGCCCTCGGCGTGGATGTAGGAGATTTCCTTAAGCTTGAGCGCACCTTCGAGCGCGATGGGGAAGAGCGACAGGCGGCCGAGGAAGAGCATGTCGTTATACTTCGCGAAACGCTTTGCGACCTCCTTGATGTGGCCGGCTTGTTCGAGGGCCTTGCGAACGAGGGCGGGGGTTTGTTTGAGGGCGTTTACGTATTCGACGCCGTCGGCGAAACTCATGTCGCGCATGCGGGCGACATGGAGGGCGAGCATCGCGCCGATGAGAAGCTGGGAGGTGAACGCCTTGGTGGAGGCGACTCCGATCTCGGGGCCGACGTGCTGATAGATGCCGCCATCGGCTTCGCGGGCGATGGTGGAGCCGACGGTGTTGTTGATCGCGAGGACCTTGTAGCCCTTGCGCTGGGCTTCACGGAGGGCGCCGAGGGTGTCGATGGTCTCGCCGGACTGGCTCATCACGAAGAAGAGCGGGTTGCCGGAGAGCGGGGCGTTGCGATAGCGGAATTCGGAGGCGTAATCGACCTCGACGGGCACGCGGGCGAAACGTTCGATCAGGTGCTCGGCGACGAGGCAGGAATGCCAGGCGGTTCCGCAGCCGAGAAAGGCAAAGCGGTCGATCTGTCGAAAGTCCACCGGGCCGAGATTGAGACCGCCGAACTTGGCCGTGGAGCTGTCCTCGGAAAAGCGGCCGCGCATGGAATTTTCGAGGGCGGCGGGCTGCTCGAAGATCTCTTTCTCCATGAAGTGCGCATAGCCGTTGAGCTCGGCGGCATCGATGGCCCAGGTGACCTTGTCGACGACCGGGGAGACGTCCTCCATCTCCAGGGTCGAAATGAAGAATTGCTTGGGCGTGACGTGGACGACTTCGCCGTCCTTCAGATAGACGACGTTTTGCGTGCGGCTGACGAGGGCGGAGACGTCGGAGGCGAGGATGTATTCGTTGTCACCTACGCCGAGGATGAGGGGGGAGCCTTTGCGGGCCGCGACGATTTCGCCGGTGCAGTCGTTGCAAAGGACGGCGATCCCGTAGGTGCCCTCGACATGGCGGAGGGTTTTGCGCACGGAGTGGAGGAAGCGGCTCTCCCCCACGGGGGCGGCGGGTTCCTTCGCGTAGTGGTAGGCGATCAGGTTGGAGAGCACCTCGGTGTCGGTTTCGGACTTGAATGAGTAGCCCTTGGACAGGAGGAACTTTTTGATCGCGGTGTAATTCTCGATCACGCCGTTGTGCACGAGGGCGATCATCCCGTCGCTGCTGAGGTGCGGGTGGGCGTTGGCCTCGGTGACGCCGCCGTGGGTGGCCCAGCGGGTGTGGCAGATTCCGGTGGTGCCGGAGAGGCGCAGCTTGGAGACCTCCTTGACGAGGTTGTCCACGCGGCCGATTTTGCGGGTCACCTCCAGGCGTCCGTCCTGTTGCACGGCGATGCCTGCGGAATCATAGCCGCGATACTCCAGCCGTTTGAGGCCTTCGAGTAGGATGGGGGATGCTTTTTGACGTCCGACGTAGCCAACGATTCCACACATAATTTTGCCTGTTTAAGCTCGCGAATTTACGTCTCCGTTTAAACGTTGCGCAAGGTAATACCCCAATTCCTCAACATCCCCGTTTCTCTTAATCCTATTCGTATGAGCATGCAGAAAAAAGTCCTCGCAGTGGTCATGGGCGGCGGGCGCGGCACGCGCCTCTATCCCCTCACCATGGAGCGGTGCAAACCGGCGGTCCCCCTCGCGGGCAAGTATCGTCTCGTCGACATCCCGATCAGCAATTGCATCAACTCCGAGATCAACCGCATCTTCCTGCTGACGCAGTTTCACACCGCGTCGCTGCACCGGCACACCCAGAGCACCTACCATTTCGATCCGTTCGGCGGTGGCTTTGTCGACATCCTCTCGGCCGAACAGACCGAAAAGAACGCCAACTGGTATCAAGGCACCGCGGATGCGGTCCGTCGCAATCTCCAGCATTTCCGCGGCTTCCCCCATGACCTCGTGCTGATCCTCTCGGGCGACCAGCTCTACCGGATGGATTTTCGCAAGATCATCGAGGACCACATCGCCAGCAACGCCGACGTGACCCTTGCGGCGATTCCATTCCCGGTGTCGAAGGTCGAGGGACTCGGCCTGATGAAGGTGAACGACGATCTCTCCATCAATCAGTTCGTCGAAAAGCCCAAGGATCCCGCCGTCATTCGCGGCCTGACCCTCAGCGATAAACTCGAGGCGACCCTCCACTCGGAATCCGGGGAAAAGCACTGCCTCGCGTCGATGGGCATCTATGTGTTCAACCGCCAGGTGCTCACCGAGGCGCTGGATAACAACATGACGGATTTCGGCAAGGAGGTCATTCCGAGCCTGCTCGGTCAAAAGCGCCTTTTCGCCCACATCTTCGAGGGGTATTGGGAGGACATCGGCACGGTGAAGGCGTTTTTCGACGCCAACATCGCGCTCTCCGATCCGCTGCCTCCGTTTAACTTCTTTGATCCCTCCG
Organism: Rariglobus sp.; assembly: GCA_029266495.1. Lineage (GTDB taxonomy): Bacteria > Verrucomicrobiota > Verrucomicrobiia > Opitutales > Opitutaceae > Rariglobus. The sequence goes on from JAQSWS010000003.1 coordinate 41,591, forward strand.
CGCCGATCTACACGCAGGACCGCTACCTGCCTGCGTCGAAGCTCAACAAGTGTGAAATCGACCATGTTTGCATCGGCGATGGCTCGATCATCACCGACTCGACGCTCAAGCGCTGCGTGCTCGGCATTCGTTCCTTCGTGGGCGAGGGCACCAAGCTCACCGAGGTGGTCATGATGGGTGCTGATTATTACGAGACGCCGGAGCAGCAGCTGGACAACGCCTCCAAGGGAATTTTCAACATCGGCGTCGGATGCAACTGCGAGATCGAGCACACCATCATCGATAAAAATGCCCGCATCGGTAACAACGTGAAGCTTTCACCCAAGGGCAAGCCCGACGGCGATTATGCTCATGGCATCATCATCCGCGACGGCGTGCTGGTCGTGCCGAAGGGCGTGATCGTGCCGAGTGGGACGGCGGTGTGAGTTCGTGCGCCGGAGAATCCCGGAGCTCACGCTCCGGGCCACGCTGAAAAGCCGGGCACTAAAAAGGCGCGACCCCCATCCCTAGGGGTCGCGCCTTTTTTTGCGCGCATACCAGAACAGGACGGTTGGACGCCGGTTGCTCAGTTATTGAAACGGAACAACGCGACGTCGCCGTCCTGAAATACGTATTCTTTTCCTTCGAGGCGGTATTTACCGGCATCACGCGCCGCGGCGGTGCTGCCCAGGCGGGTGAGGTCGTCGTAGGCGACGATCTCGGCCTTGATAAACCCTTTCTCGAAATCGGTGTGGATCACGCCGGCGGCCTGCGGGGCCTTCCAGCCTTTCTTGATCGTCCAGCAGCGCACTTCCTTTTCACCGGCGGTGAAGTAGGTCTGCAGGCCGAGCAACGTGTAGGTGCCTTTGATCAGCTGCGAGACGCCTGAGTCGGTCACGCCGAGATCCTTCAGGAACTCCCTGGCCTCCTCCGGCGACAGGTCGATCAACTCCGCCTCGATGCGCGCGCTGATCGGCACATACGCGGCGTCGTGGTGGGCCTTCACGAATTCAGCCACCTTCTTGACGAACGGATTTTCCTCCGCGGTGGCAAGGTCGCCCTCGGCAACGTTGCAGGCGTAGAGCACGGGCTTGGCACTGAGCAGCTGGAAAAACTGGAGCAACTTCTTCTCGTCGTCCGTCGCGGGGAGCACGTTGGCGGGCTTGTTCTCATTGAGGTGCGGCACGAGGCGCTCAAGCAATGCGAGTTCGGCCTGCGCGTCCTTGTCGCCGGACTTGGCGAGCTTCTGGGTCTTGTTGAGACGTTTCTCCACCGCGTCGAGGTCGGCGAGAACCAGCTCGGTCGTGATGATCTCGATGTCGCGAACGGGGTCGACCGTGCCCATCGTGTGGATGATATCGTCGTCCACAAAGCAGCGGACAACGTGCACGATCGCGTCGGTTTCGCGGATGTTGGCGAGAAACTGATTGCCGAGTCCCTCGCCCTTGCTGGCGCCGGCGACGAGGCCGGCGATGTCCACGAATTCAATGGCGGCCGGCACGACGACGTTGGTCTTCGCGATTCCCTTCAACACATACGCGCGCTCATCCGGAACGACGACCACGCCCACGTTGGGATCAATGGTGCAGAATGGATAGTTGGCCGCCTCCGCCTTGCGGGAGCGGGTGAGCGCATTGAAGAGAGTGGACTTGCCCACATTGGGCAGGCCGACGATACCGGCTTTCAGCATAAGAGGGCGCACGTTCAAGCCGGGTGGGGGGAGGGTCAAGGTTCGTCTTCCCTTATTAGAAGATTATCCCGAGAAATGGCTGCTTGACATCGTTTGGCGCGTTCGGTGGATTCCACGGCTTTTCAACTCAAGAACCCGCTCGTAACACACTCTCATGGCACTCAAAATCCGCCTCTCCCGCATTGGTTCCACGCACAACCCGATTTATCACGTGGTCGTTGCCGAAGCCCGTTCCCGTCGTGATGGCGCTGCCGTGGAAACCCTCGGCACCCATAACCCCCGCGCTGCCAAGGACTCCCTGAAGCTGGATGTCGCCCGCGCCGACTACTGGATCAGCAAGGGCGCAACCCCCACGGACACCGCCCTGTCCCTGATCAAGAAGGCCCGCAAAGCCGCTGCCGCGACCGCCTAAGGCTCGATCCTTTAAGGCACAGGCGCCCTAGGCGCCACGTTTCCAAGCCTCGGATTCATTTCCGGGGCTTTGTCATTTATATACTTGGCCGATCCTGGTGCCTTCGCGCCTTTGCGATTAATCCGAAGCTGCCTTCCGAAATTCTCCGACATGCCTCTCCACATCGACGTGCTCACACTTTTTCCGCGGATGCTCGACGGTTTTCTCGCCGAAAGCATCCTGGGCAAAGGCATCGAGAGCGGTCTGCTCACAGTCAAAGTCCATGACCTGCGCGACTGGGCGTTGAGCAAACACAAAAATGCCGACGATCGTCCCTTTGGTGGCGGTGCCGGCATGGTCATGAAGCCTGAGCCGGTGTTCGCCGCGATCGAGCAACTCCAGACGCCCGGCTGCCGGCGCATTTACCTCACGCCTGACGGCGTGCCGTATTCCCAAAAGCTGGCCGGCGAACTCGCGCAGGAGACGCACCTGATTCTTCTCAGCGGCCACTACGAGGGCATTGATCAACGCATCCGCGAAAAAGTCATCGACCAGGAGATCAGCATCGGCGACTACGTGCTCACCAATGGCACGCTGCCGGCCGCCGTGGTGATCGATGCACTTGCGCGTTTTATCCCGGGAGTGCTTGGGGAAGAAAAGTCATTGACGCACGAATCCTTCACCGGCAAGTTGCTCGACTTTCCTCAATACACGCGTCCCGCCGAATTTCGCGGCATGTCCGTGCCGGAAGTCCTCCTTTCCGGCGACCATGCCAAGATCGAAGAGTGGCGAAACGCACAACGTATCGAGAAAACACGCCAGGTCCGACCCGATTTACTCAAATAACCAACACTCAACCGTCATGAGCAACCCGATCATCAAAGAAATCACCGCCAGCCAGGTCAAAAAAGACCTCCCTCCGTTCAAGGTGGGCGACGGCGTCAAAGTGCACACCAAAGTGCGCGAGGGTGATAAAGAGCGTATCCAGATTTTCTCCGGCATCGTCATCGCCCTCAAGGGTTCCGGCATTCACGAGACGTTCACCGTCCGTCGCATCAGCTACGGCGAGGGTGTCGAGCGCGTGTTCCCCACCAGCTCCCCGAACATTGAGAAGATCGAGATCGAGCAGACCTCCGAGCCGATGCGCGCCCGCCTTTACTACCTCCGCGACCGCCTCGGCAAAGCCGCCGTCGCCGTCAAGGTCGAGAAGCGCGAGAAGGTCGTCGCCACCAAATAAGAACCGGTTCCGGTTCCCGTATGAGACAAGCGAGTCCAACCGACTCGCTTTTTTCATGCCCTTTGGGCTTCCCCGTTTGGATGAGAATCGCTAATTTCTGACCTTTCATTTCCGAAAACACCCACTTTCAACCATGCCACTCCAGACTGACATCCTCGCCCTCGCTGCCAACCAGGCCCGCGGCCTCGCCATCGACGCCGTCCATAAGTGCAATTCCGGCCATCTCGGACTGCCGCTCGGCTGTGCCGAAATCGGTGCCGTGCTCTTTGGCAACGTCCTCTCTTACAACCCCGACGCCCCCCGCTGGCTCAATCGCGACCGCTTCGTTCTCTCCGCCGGCCACGGTTCGATGTTCATCTACAGCTGGCTCCACCTGAGCGGCTACGATCTCTCCCTCGACGAGCTCACCAAATTCCGCGTCCTCCACAGCAAGACCCCCGGCCACCCCGAGTTCCACGAGACCCCGGGCGTTGAGTGCACCACCGGCCCCCTCGGCCAAGGCATTGCGAACGCCACCGGTCTCGCCCTCTCCGGCCAGATGGCCGCCGCCCGTTTCAACACCGCGGAGCACACGATCTTCGACAGCCATGTGATCGCCATCGCCGGTGATGGTTGCATGCAGGAAGGCGTTGCCCTCGAAGCCATCTCCTTTGCCGCCCACCAGAAACTCGACAACCTCATCCTCATCTACGACTCCAATGACGTCACCCTCGACGCAATGGCCAACAAGTCGCAAAGCGGTGATGACGCCAAGCGCTTCAAAGCCCTCGGCTGGGACGTGCAGGTGATCGACGGCCACGATTTCTTCGCCGTCCAGAAGGCGGTCAACAAGGCCAAGAAGGCCACCGGCAAACCCCAGCTGATCATCGCCAAGACGACGATCGCCAAGGGTATCCCCGAGGTCGCCGGCACCGCCAAGGGCCACGGCGAAGGTGGCGCCAAGTTCGCCGATGCCGCCCGCGCCGGCCTTGGTCTTCCCGCCGACCAGCACTTCTTCGTCAGTGACGATGTGAGCGCTTATTTTGCCGATCACAAGAAGCGCCTCGTTCGCGCCTACAAGAAGTGGGGCAAGACCTTCGAGGCTTGGAAAGCCGCCAACCCCGAGAAGGCCGCGCTCCTCGAGGGCCGCAGCGCCGCCCCCGCCTCCGCGCACCTCCTTGAGAAGACTCCGCTCTTCCCGGCTGATGCCAAGCTCGCCACCCGCGCCGCCGGCCAGCAGGTGCTGCAAGCGGTCGCCGCCGAGCTCCCGCTCCTCATCGGTGGCAGCGCCGACCTCTACGGTTCGACCCTCAACTACATCGCCGCCGACAAGGATTTCGACGACACGAACCGCGCCGGCCGCAACATCCGCTTCGGCATCCGCGAGCACGCGATGGCCTCCATCGCCAACGGCGTTGCCTACGACGGCATTTTCCGTCCCTCGGTCGCCACGTTCCTCGTGTTCGCGGACTATTCGCGTCCGGCCATGCGCCTCGCCTCGCTGGCCAAGCTCCCCGTGGTCTACATTTACACGCATGACTCCGTCGGCGTGGGCGAAGACGGTCCGACCCACCAGCCCGTGGAAACGGTTTCCGGTCTGCGCGTGATTCCCGGCTTCGACGTGATCCGCCCCGGTGATCCGGAGGAAACCGCCGGTGCCTACGCCGCCGCCCTCGAACGCATCGACGGACCCACGCTCCTCGCGCTCACCCGCCAGGCGCTGCCCTTGCTCAACGACGTCCCGGTTGACGTGCGCCGCAACGGTGTATCCAAAGGTGCTTACATCGCCGTCAAGGAAACCTCCGAGCTCACCCACATCCTGCTGGCGAGCGGCAGCGAGCTCCAATATGCGGTCAACGCCGCGAAGATCCTCGGCGCCGGCGTGCGCGTCGTTTCGGTGCCCTGCTTCGAGCGTTTCAACCGCCAGTCCGCCGACTACCGTGAGAGCGTGCTGCCCACGGCGTGCCGCAAGCGCGTCGCGATCGAGGCGGGCGTCAGCGGCCTCTGGTATCAATATGTCGGTCTGGACGGCAAGGTGATCGGCATCGATCGCTTCGGCATGAGCGCCCCCGGCGCGACCGTCTTCAAAGAGCTCGGCATCACGACCGAAGCCGTGGTCGCCGCCGCACAGGCGCTGTGAGCTGAGGGCAGGAAGTTCAGAGCTGAAAGCGCACTCAAAGGCGGGCCCATGGGCCCGCCTTTTTTATGTCCGGATGTTTTTTGCTGGTCGTCTCTCGAATGGAGGACGGGCGCTTGCGGCCGCGTCTTTTGCCCGGGCGCGCTGCATTCCCGCGACGCATTCGCGTCTGCATGGCCCTGCCCAGTAGGCCATCTTAATAACGCATCAAAGCCAAAAACTGGAAACGAGTGACGGGCAATTAACCGGAGTTGCTCCTCGTGTTTGACGCTTTCGCCGAATAGATATCGTGCACTATGTCGCTCGACCCCCATGCGCAGCTGGATCAGACCGTGCTCGATAAAATCGAGCAAAGCCCCATCGGAGCGGTGCCCCACACGCCGACCTATCAGGATGCGCTCCGCCGCCTCTACGCAACGCATCAGGTTTATGCCTCGGCCGACCACAAGGACTGTCACGTGACGACCCGTTCCCTGGCGAAGGCCCCCCTGTTCTATGCGAGCAATCTCGATTCTTTCGTCGCCGGGCAGATCGACGCCGCCGCACTGGAGACCAATGCCAGTGTTTTTTCCCGTTATGTGCAGTCGCTCCCGGCCGCGCTCCGCGACAAGGCGGAAGCCCTTCGTTTAAAAGTGATCGGCCGCGCGATCCAGCACCGCAAGCACCACGGTCCCGGCGAGCCCCCGGTGATCCACGATCCGGTGAACAGCATCTTCCTTGTTCCGGGCACGGGTCCGCATCCCGGCCTGCCAGGCAATTACCTTTATGGCTCGTTGCATGAAATCGTGCATCCGGGCGCCCCGTCGACGTGGAGTGTGCAACTGCATGACTCGGAGGACGCCGTGTCGTCATTCAATGCGGCCACGATGCCCGAGGCGTTGACGGCATTGCAGGACGTGATTGCGAGCGCCCCGTTCCACCTGAGCGAACTCGCCGCGCTGGGCTTCAAGGCCAACTGAGCCGCAGGCCATCACGCACGTGCCGGCCTGCAAAGACCGCCGGCAGCTAGCGACCCGTCGCGGCCAGAAACGCCGCCTTTTCCCCGGACGAATGAAACGCCCGCAACGGGATCACGCATGCGCCTTTGTTGCCGAATCTGAGTTCGAGATAGTTTGAGTCCTCGGCGGTATCAGAGAGATCGGCGAGCTCAAAGGCAGAGGTGACGCCCGCGGTCGTGCTGGTGATCTTCCCTGCATCGATTTCAATGACCGTTGTTGCCGGCCAGGGGCCTTTCATTTCACTCGTCGCATATTTCCGAATACGCCGCCGCACGGTGCCGTTGTAGGTGAGCAGAAAGAGTCCGGCGCCCCATCCGGCGGCGGCCAGGCAAACCACGGGCAGGTTGACGTTTTCCTTTGATTGAAATCCCAGCCAGGCAAACACGGCGAATATCGCCGCGCACAGGAGGGCCCCGCGCCATCGATTGGTTGCACAGGTCTTGCCTCGCATAAACAGGCGGACGCCGGGCTCGATGACATCGTCAAGGCTGGCTTCGTAGGTGAGCTTCATTCGGGCGGGATTACCTTATTGGTCACGGCTGCGATTCAGGACCTTGCCTGTTTCGTTGCCCACGGAGCCGCCGTCCGGCTTTTGGTGAAGATAGTCGTAAACATCTTTGAGGTTAACCGTGACTTTCCGGCCCTCCCTCAGGGTGTCGTCGAAACGGGAGTCGTTGAGCAGCACGCCTTCAACGGACGTCGGGTTCCACCGCACGATTTCGATCCACATGTATTCCGTTTCGTCACCGATCTTGAATGCCTTCTTTACGAGGACGCGTTCGTTGGGGTCGAGGCCGTTGCGGAAGGCTGGTTCGGCGGCGTAAAAAGCTTTGCGGGCTTTTTCGCTGGCGGCCTGCAGCTCGGCGTCTCCCGAGCGGCGATTGGTCACTTTGTCCTCCGCTCCGTAGAGGCTGGCGAGGGCGGCGGCCTGACGCTCAAGGGTGCTTGAGCCGGCGGCATCCGGGAAGCTCAACGACCAAAGCCGGTTGCCCGGGTCGCCTTTTTCGGCCGTGGCGACGGCGGGCTTGATTTGAAGCCGTCCGGTGGCACCCGGCTGCGGGTTCTTCAGCATGCTTTTCCGGGTCGCATCATGGCGGATCTCGGCGAGCACCAATTCGAATCTTCCGCCCTCGGGTTTCTGACCCTCAATCAGGCGTTGGGCGACGGCATTCATGAGATTGCCCGCAGGGAGTGTGTTGCTCGAGGGCACCTCGGTCAGCACGAGGTCCGGGAGATCAAACTTACGCATGCCGAGCGTGATCATGCGCACCAGTTCCGGGTTACGATAGGCATGCATGTTCACATGTTCACGCACATCGGGGATGTCGCCCTGCCAGCTTTCCACGCGGGCTTTTCTCCACACTTCGCGCGAGTAGAGCAGGCGGCATTCTTCGTCCCACGGAAGCCCCTCGGTGGCTTCCGCGAGACGGGCGACCAGGGTGCACGCCTCGCGGTTGACGGGCAGGAGATTTGTCGGGGAGGCTTCGAAGCCGAGCACGAGGACGCGGGTGGATTGGGCGATGGCCGCGCCCTGTTCCATGCGCAGGCCTTTCGTTGAATAACGAAAAGCGGCGGGCGAGGGCGGTGCGTATTTTTCGATGTCGGTCCACTTGTGCCGCACGGTCGCGAGGCGGGCGAGGTCGGGGAACTCCTCCTTGAGGAGGGCCGCGAGCACAGGTTCCGGATCGGTCTTGGGGGCGGGCGCAAAATAGAGCGCGAACTCGATGCCCGTAACATCGGCCTGCTCAGGGGCGGCGGTGGAGGTAACCGCCGTCACGATGAGAATGCCGAGCAGTGAAAGGAAGGGGATGCGGACGGTCATAAAGCAGGTTGGCGGACTACAGTGTCTGGCCGAAGCGCACTTTTTTCGCGGCTTTCTTTTTCCGGGGTGACGGAGGAATGCCCAGACGCGGGTCGCGTGCACGGACCAGTTGCACGAGTCGTTTCGCGTCACGTTCGAAGGTATCCGCACTTTCCGGCAGGTAGAGCCATTTTCCCAAAATGGGATGTGGCACGAGGGCGGGGAACTCCGCCCGCAGGCTTTCCTGGTGTTCATGAAAGGTGCAGACGAGCACCCCTTGCCACGGTTCGCCCTGCGCCGTCAAAAACAGATGGTGCATCCCATGCAGCATGATGGTGCGTCCGCCGAACCAGGATTTGAGGACGAATGATGGTTCGGGAACGAGTGGCTCGGCGAGCCACTGGAGCGGATGTTCGGCTTTGACGGCGCGGGGCCGCGCGGTGGAGGCACGGATGGGTTTCATGCGGGTGGGAGGTTGGAAACTTGAGCGATTCGATTGCCCAGGGCGAATCAAAGGAGGCGGCAAGCAGGCGTCGTATTATTGAAGCGGCGTTCTCCTCATTTCAGTCCGGCAGCAGGCTACTTGGCTTGTCTCACTGGCGGAGGTGCAAGAGCATGACGGCACGAATGACGCTTTCCACGCATACACGACGCCAGCTCAGTTATGCCGAGGGTTACCTGGCATTGGGGCTTCACGACGAGGCGGCGGAGGCGTTGGACGAAATCACCGGGGAGGAGCGTGACGCCACGCCCGTGCTCGTGATGTTATTGGGTGTTCATAACGAGCGGGGCGACTGGGCGCGGGCCGCCGAAACGGGCGCGGTGTTATGCGAACGTGAACCCCGGGTCGCCGGATTTTGGATCCAGTGGGCCTATGCCACGCGAAGGCATGCGAGTATTGAGCATGCACGAACGATTCTGCTGCGCGGGCTGGGGATGCATCCGCGGGAGGCAATCTTTCACTTTAACCTGGCATGCTACGAGGCGCAGCTTGGCCATCTGGACGACGCCCGCAGCTTTCTCGAAACCGCATGTCACCTCGATGCGACATTCACCGATCTGGCCAGGAGCGACGCGGATCTCGAACCGTTGCACAAGGAGCTTGGCTAAGAGCGGGAAAACCGGGGCAGTGGGTGGTGGGCCGATGGTTGGATCGCGGACGATTTGCTCGCGGCACCGATGAGCCCCGGGACGGAGTTCACCAACGGGCGACAAAAATCCGACCAGATTGAAACATTACACTTGCAACTCGGGCGATTGATTAGCTGCCTAACTATCAGCCTCCTTACTTGTTTCATCTTATTTAACCCGCCTTAACAACTGTCGTGCAACGTCTGGTCCTCAAAGAACTCCCGCGCTATGAATGCCTCGTTGAGGCATCCAAGCAGTTTCCCGACCTCAAGCCGGCGGCCTGTGAGGCGTTCATGCAGCTTATTCGCGCGGGCGAGGAGGTCATGCGGGTGATGAACGCCCACTTTGCCGCCCATAACATCACGCATGGACGGTTTCTCATGATGATGTTGCTGCTGGAAAAGACGGGCGATTGTCCGCGGCCGACCACTCCCGCCGAGCTGGCCGACCTCGCCTCGGTTTCCCGCGCCACCATCACCGGCCTGCTCGATACGCTGGAACGCGATGGTTTTGTCCGGCGCCAGCCTGATCCGGCGGATCGCCGGCAGATGTCCGTCCACCTGACGCCCAAGGGGCAGGAGTTCATGCATGGCATTCTGCCGGATCATTTCCGCCTGATCACCCGGCTGATGAGCAACCTTTCGGATCGCGAACAACAAACCCTCTCCGGCCTGCTCACCAAGGTGTCCATGCAGGCCGCCGGCCTCGGTTCCGGCAGCGGCAACCTCTCCGCCGAAACGGACTCCTCCAGTTCCGCTCAAGCCTGATTTTCCTCCTTTCACTCAACTCCTGCCTCCCATGCTTAAGAAGTTCATCATCGCCATCTCTGGTTTCTTCCTGGTCGTCGCCGCGCTTGGCTTCGTCAAGGTGGTCCAGATCAAAAAAGCCTCGTCGCAACCGCATGTCATGCCCGCCACCGCGGTCACCACGGTCGAGGCCGTGGAAGAGACCTGGCATCCGGTGCTCAGCGCCATTGCCACGCTCGCACCGGTCCAGGGCGTGACCCTCGGTGCCGATGCCGATGGCACGATCGCCCGTATCGCCGTGGAAAACGGAGCCGCCGTAAAGGCCGGGGACCTGCTGCTCGAATTCGACACCACGGTTGAAGCCGCCCAACTCGCCGCGATCGAAGCGCGTCTCGCCATCGTGAAGCTCGATCGCGACCGAGCCGTCGAGTTGCGGGAGAAGCAGACCAACAGCCAGGCCGAACTCGACCAGGCCGAGGCCCAGCTCAAGCAGACCCAGGCCGACGTCGAGGCGCTCCGGGCCCAGCTCGCCAAGAAAAAAGTCACCGCGCCTTTTGACGGCCGCGTGGGTATCCGCCTCGTCAACGTCGGCCAGTTTGTCGCCCGCGGGGCGCCGCTGATGCCGTTGCAAAAACTCAACCCCATCTACGTCAACTTCAGCATCCCGCAGCGTTACCTGCCGCAGATTGTCTCCGGGCAGGAGGCCCAGGTGAAGGTCGATGCCTTCGGAGATCGCGTGTTCGCCGGCAAGATCACCGCGATCAACCCCGAGGTGGACGCGTCTTCCCGTAATGTTTTGGTGCAGGCGACAATTGAGAATCCCGATGAGATCCTCCGTTCCGGCATGTTTGCCCACGTGGAGGTGCAGCTGCCTTCCTCCAAGCCGTCCGTGATTGTTCCGGCGACCGCCATCGCCTACGCCTCCTACGGCAATTCGGTCTACATCATCGAGACGATGAAGGGCCCCGACGGGAAGGAATACCTCGGGGCGCGCCAGCAGTTCGTAAAGCTCGGCGCAGCGCGCGGAGACCAGATCGCCATCACGGAAGGCGTGAAGGCGGGCCAGGTCGTCGCCTCCGCCGGTATTTTCAAGCTGCGCAACGGCGCCCCGGTGCAGATCAACAACGAAAAGCTCCCCTCCAACAGTCCTTCGCCCAAGCCGGAGAACACCTGAAGCCCGCCACTCGCTTCCAGCGACCAGCCCTAGCATCTGCTCATGAAATCCAGTTTTACCGACCTCTTCGTCCGCAAGCCAGTGATCGCCCTGGTGGTCAATATCGCGATCCTCGTCATCGGCCTGGTTTCCTACAGCCAGCTCAATGTCCGCCAGTATCCCCGCAGTGACAGCGCGGTCGTGAAAGTCTCCACCGTCTACTTCGGCGCGAGCGCCGAGACGGTGCGCGGCTACATCACCACGCAGCTTGAGCGCGTCATCGCCAGTGCCGACGGCATCGACTACATGGAGTCGCAGAGCGTCGCCGGCATGAGCACGATCAATGTGTTTCTGCGACTTAACTACGACACCAACGCCGCCCTCGCGCAGATCAGTTCCAAGATCGACCAGGTGCGCAGCGAGCTTCCGCCCGAGGCCGAGTCGCCCACCATCAATGTTGAGACGAGCGACAACCAGTTCGCCTCGATGTATCTGAGTTTCTACTCCGACAGCCTCGAGCAGAACCAGATCACCGATTACCTTAACCGCGTCGTCCAGCCGCAGATCGCTTCAATCAAAGGCGTGCAGCGCGCCGATGTCCTCGGCGGACGGGTTTTTGCGATGCGCATCTGGCTCAAGCCCGACCAGCTTGCCGCCCGTGGCATCAGCGCCGCCGAGGTCCGCTCGGCCCTGGGCAACAACAACGCGCTCGCGGCCGTTGGCAAAACCAAGGGCTCGATGATCCAGGTAAGCCTCGTGGCCGACACCGATCTTAAAAACGTCGATCAGTTCAAGCAGCTCGTCGTCGCGGAGCGCAATGGTGCGATCATCCGTCTTGAGGACGTCGCCGAGGTGGTGCTCGGTGCCGAAAGCTACGACGAGGAAGTGCGCTTCGGCGGACAAAAAGCCACGTTCATGGGCATCTGGGTTTCGCCGACGGATTCGACCGTCGAGGTCATTCAACGCGTGCGTGATGCCTTCCCTGATTTGCAGTCACGTCTGCCTTCCGGGCTTCAAGCCAAAATCGCCTACGACGCCACGGCCTACATCGATGACGCCCTTCACGAGATCGTGAAGACCCTCCTTGAGACCCTGCTGATCGTATCGATCGTGATCTTCCTCTTCATGGGCTCGTTCCGCTCGGTGATGATTCCGGTCATCGCCATGCCGCTCTCGTTGATCGGAGCGCTCTTTATCATGCTGGTGGCGGGTTTCACGGTGAACCTGCTCACGCTCCTGGCCATCGTGCTGGCGGTCGGTATCGTGGTGGACGACGCCATCGTCGTGGTGGAAAACGTCGAGCGGCACATCCGCGAAGGAAAGGCGCGTCTCGATGCCGCCATCCTCGGTGCTCGCGAACTCGTCGGCCCCGTCATCTCGATGACGATCACGCTCGCGGCGGTTTATGCCCCGATCGGTTTCCAAGGCGGTCTCACCGGTGCGCTCTTCCGCGAGTTCGCCTTCACACTCGCCGGCGCGGTGCTGGTTTCCGGTGTCGTCGCCCTCACGCTCTCGCCGATGATGAGCGCCTACCTCCTCAAGGATCACGCCCACGAGGACGAGGGCTTGAGCGGCAGGATCAACAAGGCGTTCGACTTTGTTCGCAATCGTTATGACACGATCATCGGGCACAGCCTCAACTGGGTGCCCGTGACAATCACGGTGGCTGCGTTGCTCACGCTGCTGCTCGGGCCGTTCTTCATGTTTGCGCAGAAAGAACTCGCGCCAAAAGAGGACCAGGGCGTGGTGTTCAGCATCCTGCTGCCTTCGCCCAACGCGACGATCGACCAGAACATGATCTTCTCCGAGCAGGTGCAGACGATGTTCGAATCGTTTCCCGAATACGCCAATTCGTTCCAGCTCACCGGCACCTCGTTCGGCTTCGGCGGCGCCATCCTCAAGCCCTGGTCGGAGCGCTCGCGCACCGCGGAGGAAATCCAGGTCTCGTTGCAAGGCGACGCCGCGCGCATCGCCGGTCTCCAGGTTGTCATGAATACTCCGGATCCGCTGCCCTCGGGCGGACAGTTCCCGATCGAGTTCGTGGTCCGTTCGACCGCCGACCACCGCCAGATGCAGGAGTTTGCCGACCAGCTTCTGACCTATGCCAACGGCGAGGCCAACGACCCGAACGCCATGCCGACGTTCTTCTTTGCAGACAGCGACCTGAAGTTCGACCTGCCGCAGGTCGAGATCGAGATCGACAAGGACAAGGTTGCCGCGATGGGTCTGAGCCTCAGCGATATTTCCCGCGACCTGGGTTCGCTCCTCGGCGGCGGTTACGTCAACCGGTTCGTCAACGATGGCCGCAGCTACCGCGTGATTCCACAGGTCGAGCGCGGCGAGCGTCTCAACGCCGACCAGCTCCTCAACTACCATGTGCGCGGGCCCAACGGCCAGTTGATCGCGCTCTCCACCATCGCCAAGCTCAAGGAGACGGTCGAGCCCCGCACGCTCAATCGCTTCCAGCAGCTCAACGCCGTGAAGATCACCGGTGTCGGCCCCTCGGTCGATGCCGCGCTCGTGAAGCTCGAGACCAAGGCAAAGGAGATTCTCCCGCCCGACTACTCGATCGATTACGGCGGCCAGTCACGCCAGCTGCGGCATGAAGGCAGCGCGCTCTGGAAGGCAGGCGTGCTTGCGTTGTTGCTCATCTTCCTGGTGCTCGCCGCGCAGTTTAACAGCTTTCGCGATCCGTTCATCATCCTGCTTGGATCCGTGCCGCTTGCGCTCGTGGGTGCGATGCTGCCGATCTTCCTCTGGGAAACGACGCTCAACATCTATTCGCAAATCGGCTTGATCACCCTGGTGGGCCTGATCGCCAAGAACGGCATCCTGATCGTGGAGTTTGCCAACACGCTTCAAGAAGAGGGGCTCTCCAAGCGTGATGCCATCCGCCGTGCGGCCGCCACGCGCCTTCGCCCGGTGTTGATGACCTCCGCCGCGACGGTGTTCGGGCATCTGATGCTGATCTTTGTCGCGGGACCCGGTGCGGCCGCTCGTAACAGTATCGGCTGGGTGCTGGTGGTCGGCATGGCGATCGGCTCGTTCTTCACGCTCTTTGTCGTGCCCGCCTTCTACATGCTGATCGCCAAGGAGCATAATCCAGACGCCGCATCCGGGAAGCCCGCCGCCGTTCCGCCACCGCTGCCGCGAGTTGCGCATTAATCAATCTTAAGTCTTCTTCCTTCTTTTATGAAATCAGTGCTCAGCCTTTCGCTTGCCTTGCTGGCCGTGCCGGTGGCTTTTGCCCAGACGCCCCCGCGTGATCCGGCGACCGCCCCGGTTCCCGATGTTCCCCGCCGGCTCCACCTGCGCACGGCGATCGTTTATGCGATCGAAAACAACTTCGCCATCCGCCAGGCGCGTGAACGCATCAAGGAGCAGGAAGGCCTCATCGTCGAGGTGAAGGCCCTGGCGCTGCCTAATGTCACCGCCGTGGCCGACTACTCGCGCAACGACGAGGAGATCTCCCAGGCCGTGCCGCCCAACCACCAGGACTGGACCATCGCCATCCAGGCCCGCCAGACGCTTTACGCCGGCGGCAGCGTCAAGGCGGCATTGGATTCGCAGAAAGTGCTGCGTGAAGCCGCGCTCCTTGATTTGCGTTCGGTGATCAACAACGCCCTCCTCGAAGTCCGCACCCGTTTCTACAACGTGCTCCTCGCCCGCGAGCAGATCAGCGTGCAGGAGGAAAACGTAAAGCTTCTCCAGGAGCAGCTGCAAAACGCCCGCAACCGGTTCGAGGCCGGCAGCGTGTCCAACTTCGAGGTGCTTCGCGCCGAGGTCGAACTCGCCAATGCCCAGCCCCAGCTGATTCGTGCGCGCAACAGCTTCCGCACCTCCACCGACCAGCTCCGCCAGTCGCTCGGTTATATCAACACCACCCAGGAGAACCTCCGTCGCACCCCGGAATTCGTCGGCACGCTGGAGTTCACTCCGACCGCCTACGACCTGCAGACCGCCCTCGATCTCGCGCGTGTCAACCGTCCTGAACTTCTTCGCTCGGCCAAGCTCGTCCAGGCGCAGGAGCGCAACATCGACATCGCCCGCGCCGGTTATCGTCCCTCGGTCGATCTCGTCGGCAGCTACGGGCTCTTCAAGGACAACAGCTCGAATGCATTCAACGACTCGCGCGACGGCTGGACCGTCGGCGTCGAATCCTCATGGGCCATCTTTGATGGTCGCGCCACCTCGGGACGCGTGGCCCAGGCCCGCTCCCAATACCGCCAGTCGGAGCTTTCTTTGAACGAGCAGATCCTCGCGGTGGAAGTCGAAGTGCGCAGCGCTTTATCGTCCTTGCAGGAGGCCGCCGAACTGGCGGAAGCCGCCGTGAAAGTCGTCGGCCAGGCCGAGGAATCGCTCCGTCTCGCGAACGCCCGCTACAGCGCCGGCAGCGCCACCCAGCTCGACGTTCTTCAAGCGCAGGTCGCCCTCACGCAGGCCCGGGACAACCAGCTCCAGGCCAATTACAGTTATAACGTGGCGCTCGCCAACGTGCGCCGCGCTCTCGGCGAACCCGACACTTATCTCGCCGACCCCGCCGCGGCGGTGAAGTAACGCAGGCCGGGGTGGGGGGCGGAGATCCGAATGGGACCTTCGCCTCTTGATCTTTCGGGCAAGGGGAACGCTTCCACCCAAGGCGTTCCTCCCCGGGCGTTTTCCGTTAAATCCGGAACGTCGCGCCGCTTGCTTTGTCCTCATGGTTTCGCGCACGCTTGCGCCGATTCAGCGCCTTCTTGCCATGAAACCTCTTCGTCTCCTTCTCATCGGCCTCGCCGCCTTCGCGCTGCTCCTGGTCGTGATCGTTGCGCTCGCGTTTAACCCCGGTGTGCAAACCTGGGCCGCCCGCAAACTGGCGCCCTCCACACCCGAACTCACGGTTGGCATCGGCCAGGTGGATGCAGGTCTCCATCAAACCCGCGTGGAAAATATCCGCGTCGTCCAGCCCGGCCTGGTGCTTACGATTCCCTCCGCCGAGATCGAGGCCGGCGTGCTCGACGCCGCCGGCGGCAAGATCGAGGTCAAGCGCCTTGTCGCCAAAGGATGGATACTCGACCTGACTGTCCCGCCTGCGCCCGCGCCCGTGTCGCCCGGTGTGGGCCCGTCGAATCCCCCGGCGTCCGGATCCCCGTCCGCTTCGCGCCCCTCTCCCGAGGCGACCGCCCGGGAGGCGTTCAACGGCCTCTTCACGCTCCTCGAACTGCCATTCGATCTCGCGGTGGATGGCGTCGATCTCGCCGGAGAGATCATCCTGCCTGAAGGTCGCGCCCCTGTGACGATCACCGGTGGTGGCATCGCCGCGGGCAAGGACGGGACTTTTGCGCTCGGCGCCGATTTCAAGGGCACCGATGCCTCCGCCCTGGTCGTGCGGGGCACCCTTGCCGCGCGCATGAACACCCCGCGCACCTTTGATCGTCTCGAAATCACGGTGGCCGCTTCGGCCTCCGGTCCGCAGGTGCCGCAGGGGGCAAAGATCGACATCGCCTTGACCGCAACGCGGGAGGCCGAAGGCGAAGCTTACGTCGCGGCGCTGCGTTCCGGCACACGCGATGTTTTGGGCCTCGACGTCAAGCTGCCTCCCGGCACCGCGCCGCTCGCCGGGTCCTGGAAGCTCGATGCCATCGCGGCCGACCTCGCCCCGTTTGCCCTCGGTCGTCCGCTGCCGGAATTCGTTGCGAAAGGGCAGGGCACTTTCGAATCCGACCGGCGGTTTTCCCGAATCAAGGCAGCCGGCACCGTGGACGCTTCCGTGGACAAACTCACGGTGCTGCAACCGGAGTTCGCCGCGTTCGGACGCCTGGCGCTCACCGCCGGCTTCGATGTCGCCACCCAGGGCGACCTTCTTCGCCTCAACAAACTCGACGCCCGCGTGACCAGTGCCGACCCCGTCGCGAGCGTCACGGCGCTTCAAGCCATCGAATTCAATCCCGCCACGGGCGCGCTGACCGCAGCCAACCCTGCGGCCGAACTCCTGCGCATCACCCTCGACGGTATTCCGCTGGCCTGGGCCAGGCCCTTCCTCGGAGACCTGGTGCTCACCGGCGACGATGTGCGCGGCGCGTTCACCGCCTCGGCCCGCGACGGCGGTTTTGCCCTGCGCCCCGCCGCGCCGATCACCCTCACCAATCTCTCCGCCACGAAGGCCGGCGAGCCGCTGGTGCGGGCGGTTGATGTGTCGCTCTCGGCGCAAGCCGACTACACGCCCAAGGGCTGGACGGCCGAGGTCACCGATCTCTCCGCTCTGAGTGCCGGCGCGCCGCTCCTCAAGCTCACGGCCCGGGCCGCGCAACCTTCCGGGGAACAGCAACCGCTCACCGCGTCCGGCGTCTTCGAGGCAAACCTGCCCTCCCTGCTGGAGCAGCCGGTCGCCGCGAGGACGGTTGCGCTGAAGCGGGGTATCGCTCGCGGCAATTTTTCCATTGCAACTTCCTCGACCCGGCAGATCGGGCTCACGGTGCAACTTGTGGATCTCATGGCCGCCAATTCGAGGTCTTTGCCCGGCGTTTCCTTGCAGGCACGAGCCGACATCGACGCCTCCGGTCGCATTGATGCAAAGGCTCCCGTCGTGATTACGCAGGCCGGGCGGCGCTCCGATCTGAATCTCGACGCCGTGATCACGCCGGCCGGAAAAGAAACGAACATCAAGGCACAGCTCACCGGTGACACCCTGCATGTCCCCGACCTGATGCTTTTGTCGATGCTCTCTCCGGACTCGTCCGACCCCGTGGATCCCGAGGCACCGGAATCGTCCCCCCCCGAACCGGAGCAATCGCCGGGCAAGCCTGCACCGGGCTCCGGCCCGACCGAGCCGTTATGGGCCGGGCTCACCGGTGAACTCAAGTTCGCCTTCAAGACGCTCGTT
The DNA here is from genome assembly GCA_029266495.1 of Rariglobus sp. Taxonomy (GTDB): domain Bacteria; phylum Verrucomicrobiota; class Verrucomicrobiia; order Opitutales; family Opitutaceae; genus Rariglobus. The sequence goes on from JAQSWS010000003.1 coordinate 59,695, forward strand.
TATTCGAAGGAGGTCCAGGCGACCGATGTCGGCGGCGTCATCACGATCGAGCCCGCGGCACTCACGATGAAAAACATCGGGGCTGCGTTGAAGACCGGCGGCAGCCTCAAGGCCGGCGGCGACCTGAAGTTTGAGGCGAAAAAAAGACAACCTTACGCACTCAAGGCCGACGTTGCTCTGAACGATGTCGACCCCGCCCCGATCCTGCGCGCGCTTTCGCCCGGCGAACCTTCACCGGTTGAAGGCAGGTTCGACCTGACGACCCAGCTCTCCGGACGTGCGGTCGATCCTGCAAAGTTTACCGATAACGTGATCGGAGACATCCACCTCACGAGCAAAGGAGGCACGTTCAAGGCGCTTAACGTGAAGGCCCGTTCAGTTGTTGGCGGAGCGGGCACCGCCGCCACGATTGCAGGTGCGGTCGGCATTTTCACGGGGAGCGAGAAAACGGTGAAATACGCCGAGATGGGGCGCGCCGCCGCCGAGGTGATCAAGCAGTTGGGATCGATCAAATTCGACCAGCTCAACCTCGTCGTCGGCAGGGATAAAAAGAAGAACCTGGACATCAAGGACCTCACGCTGATCGCTCCGATCGTTCATCTCACCGGCTCAGGTCAGATCACCCATGTTCCCGGCGTATCCGTGATGCGGCAGCCCTTGCTGGTAAACCTGCAACTCGGGGCCAGAGACAAGCTCGCCGCCAATTTGCGCACCTTGAATCTTATTGAGGGACAGGAGGACAAAAAGGGCTATGCCGCGATGACCGACGGGTTGAGGCTGGACGGATCCCTCCAGGCGATCGGAACCAAGCAGATCGAGAATCTGATCTACGACGCGATAACGAAGTGAAAGCAGCCGCGGCATCCGCCGCTTCTACTTTACACCGTCCCCGCCGCCCGCGAAAAGCATGGCCGCGTCATGCTGAAAACGTCCACGTCGCGTCTGTCGCCGCCTTCGGGGCTGAGGTTGTTGAACCTCGGTTTTGGCGTCTGGACGGCCCTGGTCTTCGTTTTCCTCTACCTGCCGATCTTCGTGCTGGTGGTGTATTCCTTCAATACCTCCAGGCTCAACATCCTGTGGGAGGGGTTCACGCTCCGGTGGTATTTGGAAATAGCGGACAATGTCCGCATTATCCGGGCGCTTAAGAACAGCCTGATCGTCGCGAGTTTCACCACGCTGGCCTCGGTGATCATTGGCACGGCGGGGGCCTGGTTGCTTCATCGTTACCGGTATCGGTTCTCACGCACGATCCAGACGCTCATCTGCGTGCCGATGATCATGCCGGAGATCGTCCTCGGCGTCAGCCTGCTGGTTTTCTTCACCGTCGTCGGGCTGGAGCTGGGTTACCTCACCGTGATCCTGGCGCACGTGACGTTTTGTTTTCCGTTCGTGCTGGTGGCGGTGCAGGCGCGCTTGCAGGGACTCGACCCTTCGCTGGAGGAGGCCGCGATGGACCTCGGGGCCTCGCCGCTGAAGGCATTCTGGCTCGTCATCATTCCCTGCCTGCGCCCGGCGATCGTCTCGGGTGCGCTCATGGCGTTCACGCTCTCGATGGACGAACTCATTGTCACCGTATTCACGAGCGGCCTGGGTTCGGCCACGCTGCCCACCGTGGTTTTCGGCATGGCCAAGATCGGGCTCAATCCCATGCTCAACGCCCTCTCTGCCGTCTTTGTCGTCACAACAATCGCCTTTGTGCTGTTCTCCAACCACCTCAAGAAACTCTCCGCACGCTGATCGTGTGGCGCGTTTCCGGCTCAAGTCATTTTTCAACATCCCACCCACTATGAAACCGATTCGCCTCCTCCCGCTTCTCGCGATCGCCGCAGTCTTCGCGACCGCCGCGCGCGCCGCCGACAAGGAACTCAACCTCTACGCGTGGTCGGAATACATTCCGCAAACCGTCCTCGACGGCTTCACCAAGGAGACCGGCATCAAGGTCAACTATGAGACCTTCTCCTCGGGCGAGGAGATGCTCGCCAAGCTCCTGGCCGGCGGCACGCGTTACGATCTCATCCAGCCACCCGATTACGTCGCCGAGGCACTCATCAAAAACAAGCTCCTCGTCCCCCTCGACTACAAGAAGCTGCCCAACTTCAAAAACCTCCTGCCGGAGTTCACGAAGATGCCGCACGATCCGGCGCAAAAATTCACCGTGCCTTACATGGCCGGCACGGTCGGCATCGTCGTGAACACGGAAAAAATCAAGGAACCGGTCGCCGGCTACAAGGACCTCTTTTCCGCCAGATACAAGGACCGCATCGTCGTCCTTGACGATGGTCGCGAACTGGTCGTCGGCGCTTTCTACACCCAGGGCATCGGCTTGAACGACATCACCCCTGCCACGCTTGAAAAGGCCCGCCCGATTCTCACCGCCTGGTTCAAGAACATTAAGCTTTTTGACTCCGACAGTCCGAAAACGGCCCTCCTCAATGGGGATGTGGACCTTGGCTTGGTCTGGAGCGGCGAGGCGGCGATCCTCTGGAACGAGAACAAAAAATTCCACTATGTGCTGCCCTCCGAAGGCGTTCATATGTTCGTCGACGTGCTGGCGATTCCGAAGGGTTCGAGAAACCAGTCCGCCGCCCACGCGTTCCTCGACTACCTCCTGCGTCCCGATGTCAGCGCGCTGATCTCCGAGGAGTTCCCCTATACGAATCCCAACGGCGAGGCGCGCAAGCTCCTCACCCCCGAGCAGCTCGCCAACCCGGCCAGCTACCCCAAGACGGATCGCAAGCTCGATACTTTCCGCCACCTGGGCACAAGCGGTGCGCTCATCGATGAATTGTTCACCGACCTGAAGAACACAAAGTAGGCGCAAGGCTCCGCCTGTTGCGGGGCCGTCGCTCGCGGCGTGTCTCCAGCCGCCTTTCAGAAGGCATGAGGCGGGCGCCCGCCCCACCACCCGGACCGGAATGCAGGCTCTCCCTTCAACTTCTTTGACCGACAGTCCGCATGCCCTCCGGCCGCGCGTGTGGGGCTGGGTGCTGCTGGCGCCGATGCTCGCCTGGCTCGTGCTCTTCGTGCTTGTGCCGATGGCCATCCTGCTGGTCTACAGCTTTTGCACGCGTGACGACCTTGGCCGTGTGGTCTTCGAGTTCACGTTTGAAAACTACCAGCGCGTTTTCGATCCGATCTACCTGCGGATACTCGGCCGCTCCATTGGTTACGCGGCGCTGACGACCGGCATTTGCCTGTTGATGGGTTATCCGGTGGCGTGGTTCATCGCCCGGCAGCGCGAGAACGTGCGCAACTGGCTGCTTCTGCTGGTGATGATTCCGTTTTGGACCAGCTTTCTCATCCGGACCTACGCCTGGATGACGATCTTGAAAGGCAACGGGCTGCTCAGCGGCCTGTTGCTTTCGGCCGGGGTGATCCCCGCGCCGTTGGAAATTCTCTATACGCCGGCGGCGGCCATCATTGGCCTGGTTTACGCCTATCTTCCGTTCATGATCCTGCCGATTTATGGCAGTGCGGAGAAGCTCGACAACGCGCTCGTCGAAGCGGCGCACGATCTCGGGGCCGGTCCGGTCCGGGCCTTTTCAGAAGTGATTGTGCCTCTCACCTGGCCGGGAATCGCGGCAGGCATCCTCCTGGTGTTTGTGCCCGCCATCGGTATGTTCGCCATCACCGACCTGATGGGCGGCGCCCGGGTCCCGATGATCGGCAACGTCATCCACAATCAATTCATCAAAGCCGGAAACCAGCCTTTCGGCGCGGCGCTCGGGATTATTTTCACGCTTATGTTCGTCGTTGCCTACACGCTCGCCCAACGCCGGGGACGTTCCTCGCATCCATGATCGAAATCCAGGGAGTCACCAAACGATTCGGCGAGTTCACCGCCGTGAACGATGTCAGCCTCCACATCAAGGCCGGCGAGTTTATCACGCTGCTCGGCCCCTCGGGCTGCGGCAAAACCACGCTGCTGCGCATGCTCTCGGGTTTCGAAACGCCCGACGCCGGACTCATCCGTATCGCCGGCGAGGACGTCACCCGCCTGGCGCCTTACCGGCGTAACGTGAACCAGGTTTTCCAGAGCTATGCGCTTTTCCCTCACATGACCGTGCGTGAAAACATCGGCTTCGGCCTGCGCATGCAAAAGGTCGCCGCCGCCGAGTCCGCCCGCCGCATCGACGAGGTCGTCGCCCTCGTGGCGCTCCAGGGGTTCGAGGACCGCAAACCCGGCCAGCTTTCCGGCGGGCAGCGTCAGCGCGTCGCCCTCGCACGCGCAATCGTTCCGCGCCCGTCCGTGCTGCTGCTCGACGAACCGCTTTCCGCGCTCGACGCCAAGCTGCGCGGCCAGATGCAGCTCGAACTGAAGCGGCTTCAAAAGCACCTCGGCATCACTTTTGTCTTCGTGACGCACGACCAGGAGGAGGCGCTCACCATGAGCGATCGGATCGCGGTGTTCAACCACGGGCGGCTTGAACAACTCGGAACCACCACGGAAATTTATCACCAGCCGCGAACCGCCTTCGTCGCCGATTTTATCGGGGAAACCAATCTGCTGCCGGCGGACCTCATTGACTTGACCGGTGCGACCGCCCGCGTGCGCCTCGAAGGCGGACTGGAGCTGAACGTAAACGCCGCGCAATGGCCCGCCGGCCTCCGGCGGGCTTCGATTTCCATCCGTCCGGAGAAAGTGCACGTGTCCAAGCAGAGGGTGGCCTGCGAAAACGTATTCGAAGCGCGCGTGGCGGTGGAGCTGTTTCAAGGCGTGCTCGACCGGCTCGTCCTGGAGTTCACCGGCGGCACCCGCCTGACCGCCGTGGTGGCCAACGAAAGCGCGTTGCTCGAAGCGATCCACGAGGGCGACCGCGTCTGGTGCGGCCTGCATGCCGACGACCTGGTGGTCGTGCGCACGGAGTAGGGACGGCCGCTCAGTCCAGCGTCTGCCGGTAACGCTTCACCGCGACGAACATCGCCACGAGCATGAAAAGTGCGATGGGCCAGACCTCGGGCGCGATCTCGGCAATGCCGTTTCCTTTTAACATCACGCCGCGAACGACCCGGAGAAAATGGGTAAGCGGCAGCGCGGAGCCCAGCACCTGCGCCCATTCCGGCATGCCACGAAACGGGAACATGAACCCCGAGAGCAGTAGCGAGGGCAGGAAGAAGAAGAACGCCATCTGCACGGCCTGCAGCTGGTTTTTGGCGACGGTGGAAAAGGTGATGCCCATCGCCAGGTTGGCGGCGATGAAGAGCAGCGCGACCAGGTAGAGCAGGGCAAGGTTGCCGATGATCGGGACGTGAAACAGGAAGCGTGACGCCAGCAGGATCAGCGTCACCTGCACATAGCCGACGATGATGTAGGGAAGAATCTTTCCGATCATCACCTCGGACGGGCGCACGGGCGTGGCGAGGAGGTTTTCCATCGTGCCTCGTTCGCGTTCACGCGTGATGGCGAGCGCGGTGATCACCACCATGGTCATCGTCAGGACGACGCCCATGAGGCCCGGCACCACATTATACTGGGTGATGCCTTCGGGATTGTAGTGGCGGTGAACCTGAAAATCGACGGGGCCGGCGCTTCCATTGAGCGGACGAAGCGGCCCGGGCAGGTCGCGGGCGAAGGCGGACTGCACGATCACGTTGATCGCCGCGAGCGCCGGCGCGGTTGCGGCGGGGTCGGTCGCATCGGCTTCCAGCAGCACGGCCGGCCGTTCTCCGCGAAGAATGCGGCGCGTGAAATCGACCGGGATGTTCAGGACAAACTGCGTCTCCCCGAGCTTGAGGGCGCGGGCGGCCCCGTCCTCCGTGGTCACGTCGAGCACGTCGAAATACTCGCTGTGAGTCATCGCTTGCACGAGCGTGCGGGCGAAAGGCCCTCCATCGGCGTCAACGATCAGCGTGGGCAGAAATTTCGGGTCGGAATTGATCGCATAACCGAAGAGCAGCAGTTGCACCAGCGGGATGCCCACCATCATCGCAAACGTCGCGCGATCACGCTTCATCTGGATGAACTCCTTGAGGACGATGGCCCAAAAACGGGAAAGTGAAAAACGGCGGCTCATGGGCGGACGGCGTTCGAAGGCTTCAGGGATGCACGCGCCTTCATTTGAAATTATCCCGCGCGGTGTTCATCAGGCTGATAAACACATCCTCCAGCCCGGGAGGAATGCTGCGGCAGCGGTGCGCACCGGTGCGGAGTGGTGCAAGGGTCTGTTCGGCGGGAACCGGATCGCGTGAACTGACATGCAGCGTGTTCCCGAAGGCGACGACCTCGTCGAGCCCGGGTTGCCCGCGCAGACGCATGGCCAGTGCGGGCAGGTCGGGACCGGTGATTTCCCAGGTGGAGAGTTTTGCCGAGGCGATGACTTCGGCGACGGTGCCGCGCGTGAGCAGGTTGCCATAGGCGAGATAGGCGATCTGGTGGCAGCGCTCCGCCTCGTCCATGTAATGCGTGGTGATGAGCACGGTCAGGCCGCCGGCGGAGAGCTGGTGAATTTCGTCCCAAAACTCGCGACGTGCCTTTGGATCAACGCCCGCGGTCGGCTCGTCCAGGAGCAGCAGGCGCGGCGTGTGGATGAGACAGGCGGCGAGGGCGAGACGTTGTTTCCAGCCGCCGGACAACTGCCCGGCGAGCTGGTGGCTGCGTTGGTGCAGGCCAAGTCGTTTCAAACTGCCTTCGACCGCCTCGTGACGTCCGGGCACGCCGTAAATGCGGGCGATAAAATCGAGGTTTTCGCGAATGCTCAGATCTTCATAAAAGCTGAATTTCTGGGTCATGTAACCGACATGACGCTTAATGTCCGCCTGCTGCGTGCGCACATCGTAGCCCAGGCACGTGCCGGAGCCCGCGTCCGGCGTGAGCAGGCCGCAGAGCATGCGGATGAAAGTGGTCTTGCCGCTGCCATTGGGCCCAAGGAAGCCGTAAATCTCCCCCTGGCGGACCTGCAGGCCGATGCCGTTGACGACGGTTTTGTCACCGAACTTTTTCGTGACGTCGGAGACGTCGATGACCAGGTCGGAACTCATGGCACGCGATATCCTCAGGGCGCGGGAGCGACGTCCACCGGCTGGCCGGGATGGAGATCACGGGCGGTGTCTCCGGTGAAAAGCGCCTCGACGAGGAAAACCAGCTTGGCGCGATTCTCCCGGTTGTAGAGAACGGGTGGCGTGTATTCGGGACTCGGCGACAGGTAGCTGATGCGGGCCTCGAGGGGCGCGTCCCGCCCCGTGATGAACACGTGCACGGACTGGCCGGTGCGGAAAGCGGCGAACTTTTCCTCGGAGACGAAGAAACGCACTTTCAGATTTTCAGGGGGGAGGAGGGAGACGACCGGCTGGCCGGCGGCAACAAATTCCCCTTCACGGTAGAGAGTGTCGAATACGAGGGCGGCACGGGGTGCGGACTGGCTCTTTTGGGTGACGCTCCAGTCGGCCTGAACCTTGGCGGCGGCCGCGGCGGCAGCCTCGGCCTCGGCGGAGGCGATCGCGTCGGGCCGTGCACCGAGTTTCGCGGTGGCGAGCTGGGCTTCGATCTCGGCGACGGCGCCGAGGTTACCCTCGTGCGCGAAGCGGGCGCGGTCGTGCTCGGCAATTGTCGAGACCCTGTTTTTAAGGAGATCGTCCTGGCGGGTGAGCTCGACCCGGGAAAGCTCGGCGGCGGCGCGCAACTGGGTCAGGCGCGCTTCGAGAGCGGCGATCTCGGAGGGACGGGAACCTTTGCGCAGATCGGCCAGCCGGGCCTGGGCGGAAGCAAGCTGGTCGGCCGCCCGTTGTTGAGCGGCGAGTTCGGCGGCATGTTCCAGGGTGAAAAGCGGAGTGTGTGGTTCGACGCGGGAACCTTTCGTCACGGAAAGCCGGTCGAGGCGTCCCGCGAGCGGGGCGCCCACGTAGACGAAGTCGCCTTCGAGATAGCCTTGGAAGTGATCATTCGACGATCTGCGGCAACCGCTGGAGGAGAGGAGCAGACTTGCCAGCAGGGCGGGGAGGAGTGCGACGACTTTGACCGGGGAAAAGCGTTTCATGTGATTGCGACTCTGCGGACTGAACCGGGAGCGAGTGTTTACCACGACCACCCCGAGATAAACGAAATTATGAAAAGATGGTTTTCTGGCAGGGGGATCTGAAGCACCTTGACCGCCGGGCCGCGCATCTCTGGAAAGCTGGTGGCCCCGAATCCACCCCTCCATGCCAATGCCTGCCCAACCCCTCACGTTTCGATCTCTTGCTTCCAACGAACTCGCGCTTCCCGTCCAATGGGCGGCCGCCGAAGGATGGAATCCCGGCCTGCATGACGCGATTGCCTTCAACGCGGCCGATCCGGGCGGCTTTATCGTGGGAAAACTTCCCTCGGGCGAACCCGCCGTCGTTGTTTCGGCCGTGCGCACCGGCGCCGATTTTGGCTTCCTGGGCTTTTATATCACGGCGCCGGCGTATCGCGGTCTCGGATACGGCCACCTGGCCTGGCAGGCGGCGCTTGACCGTCTTGCCGGCCGCACCCTCGGACTCGACGGAGTGGTGGCACAGCAGGACAATTACGCGCGATCCGGATTTGTTCTCGCCCACCGCAATCTTCGCTACGGAGGGATTGCTCCTGCCTCGGCCTCACCCGCACCGAACGCCGGCATTGTCGAGGCCGGCGCCGTGCCTTTCGCCGATCTGGTGGCTTTCGATGCTTTGCATTTTGGCCGGCCTCGCGCGGAGTTTCTCCGTGCCTGGATCGCACTGCCGGAAAGTCGTGCTCTCGTGCTGGTGCGCGATGGTCAGGTGCAGGGGCTGGGGGTCGTGCGCCGCTGCCATACGGGTTGCAAGATCGGTCCGCTCTTTGCTCCCGACGAAGCCGGCGCCGAGGCACTCTTCAACGCCCTGGCGGGCTTTGCCCCCGGCGAATCGCTCTTCCTCGACCCACCCGAACCCAATGGTCCGGCGGTTGCGCTTGCGCGTCGTCATGGACTCGAACTGGTCTTTGAAACCGCCCGGATGTATCTGGGACCGGCACCGGTCCTGCCGCTCAAGAGGATCTATGGCATCACCAGTTTTGAATTGGGTTGAGCCACGCTCGCGGTTGCAAAACTCCCTGAGCTCACGCCCAAGGGCCACGTGGAATTAGCGGTTGGATCGCACCACGCCGTCGAACCCGGGTGCGAGTTGGGCGCTTTCGTGGGTATATTCCATCAACTCGATGCGGTTGCCGTCGGGATCGGCCAGCCAGGCTTGATGCGAGCCATCGAAGCCCACGCGGATGTCGCCCACCTCGACGCCGCGTGAGAGAAGACTTTCGCGAAACGCAGCGAGTCCGGTGACCTCAAGGCAGAGATGGCCGTAGCGGTTGCCGTTCGTGAGCGGGGCGAGATCTCCGCCCCACTGGCGGGCGGCCAGATGTTGGTCGAAAAACTCGATGAACGTCGTGTCGCCGATCGCGATGTAGGCGCCGAAAATCGCCTGGTCGGCGGCGGCGAAGCGGAATTTCACCGCGAGGCCCAGCTTGTCGCGATAAAACGCGACGATGCGCTCGAGGTCATTGGTCGTGAGGCACAGGTGGGCGAGGCGGCGGATCATGGTGAAAGCGCGACAGGGAAGAAGCCGGACAGGGCAGGTCGGGACGGAGGCCGTCCGGAGGACGCGTTACTTTTTCTTACCCTTGGGTGCGGCCGGTTTGACGGAAGGTTTGATGAACTTCGACTGGGTGTTGAGTCCCTGTTGAAAGCGTTGGCTGGCTTTGAGGTCTTTTTTTGTTGGCAGGTATTTGGCTCCCATGGAGTCAAGGCCGCCGATTATTCGCGGACGGGCAATCAGAATCGCGTCTGGCGGCGGACGGGTGGGTCACCGGCTCGCGCCGGTGGCATAGACCATCTTGCCCGCGATTTCCGCCCAGAGCTGGTTGATGCCATCCGAGCCGGCCTTGGTGTGGTGCACGCCGTCCTTGGCCAGGGCGGTGGCGTAATTCTGACGGATATACGTCCAGTAGTCGGCGTAGGGCAACTGGGTCGCGGGATCGCAGGCGTAGGGCGTGCGTGTGCGGCAGAAGACATCCACGCCGGCGAGGTTCACCGCCAGGGTATTGTGGAAAATGTTATATTTGGCGGGCTCAAGCGTCTCCTTGTTGAGATAGCCGGTCGAATATTCGAGCCGCACGGGAACGAAGATCAGTCCGTTGGTTTCACAGACTTCCTGTGCATCGGTGAGCGTCTTGATGATTTTTTTGCCCATCCAGAGGCCACCGCCGATGCCCACATCGTTAAAGCCGGACTCCCAGCACACGAGGGTCGCGGTCGGCGTGGAGGTTCCGTTGGGCGGCGAAAGACTGGCCAGCGTGCCTTTCAGCCGGCCCAGGGTGTTTTCCATCATTTCGCCGCCTTGGGATGACTGCACCAGAATGGGGTAGCGGTCAGGGTGGCGTTGCCGCACGAGATCGGAAAACCAGACGGAGTGCTTTTCGGGTGATCCGCCCGCGAAGTCCTGCACGACGAGGCTGTCTCCCGTGAAGATCCAGTAATCGTTGCGAAATCCGGCCGGCGCCGCGCGAAACACATCCAGCCGGCAGAGCTGAAGGCTTCCGGAATTACGGATGCCAATCCACTTCGGCTGGTGGTTGGGGATGACAACCACGCCATCCAGATACTTGTTGGTTCCACTCACGACCTCCGTCCAGGTTCCGTCCGAACCGTTCGTCGAGTCATGGCTTTCGATGACGACGTAGTTCTTAAGGGCGCGCCAGTTGATGTTATAGGCGTAACCCTGGCCCGACATGTCGGTGCGGAAGTTGAGCAACAGGTAGCTTGCATCCGCAATGGGAACGGAGGGGTTGAGTTTGATCTTCACCTCGCATTCGCCGGTGAGCGTGGCGCTGGTGGCATCCGAACCGTCGACGAGATCGGCCAGCTTTCCCGCGGAGGGCTCCGGGGTGCTGACGACGGTGGCGCCCAGCGTGACGCACATGTTTTTTGCAACGCGGACGGGAAAGGGCGCGCCCGCGCATCGTGTGAACGTGAAGCCGTTCACCGGCTTGGATTGTTCGCTTTCGCCCTCTGCGGTGACCGCCGATACGCGGTAAAAATAACTGGCATCCGCAGGCAGCTTGGAATGCGTGAAGGTGCGGTCGGTCACGCTCGCGATTCGCTTGAATTCACCTTCCTTGGCGCTGCCGGCGTAGATGATGTAAGATTTCACTTCGTCCGCCGGGCGATACCACGCGAGGGTGATGCTGTCCGGAGCGTTGGCCACCATCGCCACGCCTAACGGAGCGGCCGGGCCTTTCGCCGGGCCGGGGGTCGCCGGGGGAGTGGCGGATGGCGCCGTGGCAAATCCGGACGGGGCGCCGGCCGCCGTCATCCAGAGCACGATTGCCGCGGGGAATACTTTGAGGGAAAGCATGGCACGATCCCAACCTCAGGGACGGAAACGACGCAAAACAGAGTTGTGTCAACAGTGGAGCACCGGTGGACGGCTGAACCGTTCGCCCCGGCACCCGCAACTCACTGCGGGTCGCGCGCCAGCGCCTGCTCGACCGTGTCGACCAGTTTGAAATGCGGGAGGAGCCCGGCCACTTGAAAGATGTGCCGGACCGGCTCGCCCACGGCCGCCATCCAGACGCCTTCGCTGCGGCCTGCCACGTTGCGATGCAGCGCCAGCAATGCGCGCAGGCCGATGCTGGCCACGTAGGTGAGCCCCGTGCAATCGAGCACGATGCGCCCTGTGCACGTTGCCGCCAGGTTGAGCAACTCCACCTGCGCGGCCACCGCATCGCCCGCCGACAATGTGCCGTCCAGCGTGATGACGAGATCCCGCCCGCGTGGAGTCGCGACGATCTTGAGCTGCATCGGGTGGTGGCGGCTGGAGAAACTCATGCCTCAGGTCTGCGCACTTTTCGGCTGAGCGGCAAACCCTCAGAATTCCTGCGCTTTGCCTTGCCGTCCGTATGCGAACGTGGCGTCAACTAGCCCATGGAATCTTCCGATCCGGCGACGAGGGAAACGGTTCGTGGTTTTTTTGACCTATGGTCGGTTTACGACCGCGTTCTTGATCTCGATTACATGTCTCATAACGACCTTTACGCCGCGGTGGGTCGTGTGTTGGCCGCTCATTTCGCGAACCGTTCTTTTTCCGTGCTCGACCTCGGGTGTGGCAGCGGGCGCCATCTCGCGCCGGTTCTGGCGACATTGCCGGTTCACCGTTACGAAGGGCATGATCTGTCCGGCGTGGCGATCGAACATGCGCGGAGCACGTTCGCGTCCTCGAAGTTTCCCGTGCGATTGTGCACGGGCGATCTTCGCGACTCACTCACGGCGGAAGGTCCGCCGGTGGACGTGGTGTTTTCCGGGTTTACGCTGCATCATCTCATGACGGAAGAACGCGCTTCGGTCCTGGAAAACGTGCAGCGACGGCTGGCTCCGGGTGGATTGGTGCTCTGGGTGGATTCCTGTCGCGAGGAAGGCCAGTCACGGGCCGCCTGGCTCGACGCCTATTGTGGATGGATCGAGGCGGAGTGGAGGGGCATTCCTCCAGAGGGACTGGCGGCGATCGTGGACCACATCCGTGAGTGCGATCAACCGGGCACGGTGAGAGAATACTCCGAAGCGGCGGTGCGGGCCGGCTTCGCTCCAATGAGAGAACACCTGCGCCGTGGCTGGCACGGTGTGTGGTCGTGTGTCCGCCCCGGTTAAACCGTGCCTACACTTTTTTTCGTTTCCATTTGCCGGCGCGAAAGAGCGCCGCGCTCCACAAAGTAAGGACGGCAAACGACACCGGCACGGCGATGAACACGCCAGTGGGACCGAGACCGCAGGGCACGGCGAGCACCCAGGCCAGCGGCACCTGGCCGAGCCAGAAGCAGAAAAAGTTGAGTCGGGTGGGCGTTGCCGGATCGCCGGCGCCGTTGAAGGCGCCTTCGAGGCACATGCCGATTGCGTAGAGAGGGAAGGCCAGGCTGACGATCCACAGCGACCGCACCGCGTGCATGAAGACGTCTGCCTCGGTTGTGAAAAAACCGACGATGGGCCGGGCAAAAACGATAAAGAGGAGCCCGACGGCGCCGAGCAGCAGGGCATTGAATCGCGCGGCGATTTTGACGGCATCGACGGCACGCTGGGGATGGTCCGCCCCCAGGTTCTGGCCGACGAGGGTGGAGCCGGCATTGGCGAGGCCCCACGCGGGCATCAGGGCAAAGATGACGACCCGGATGGCGATGGTGTAGCCGGCGACGACCGGGCTTCCGAACAGGGCGAGGATTTTGAAAAGTCCCACCCAGCTCGTGGTGCTGATGAGCAACTGGGCGATTCCGTTGGATGACAGGCGAAGGATGGTGAGAAGGCTGTCGGCGCGCGGAAGAAGATCGGCTGCATGCACGCGCACGTGGCCGGGGCGTCCGGTGAGATGCCAGAGTTGATACAGCACGCCGATGCCGCGTCCGATGTTGGTGGCCACGGCGGCGCCGGTGACGCCGAGTTCGGGGAAGGGACCCCAGCCAAAAATGAAGCAGGGATCGAGAATGAGATTGAGCGTGTTGGCGAGGATGAGCGTGCGCATCGCCAGCGTGGCATCACCGGCGCCGCGGAAGATGGCATTGATGAGAAAAATCAGGAAGACGGTGGCGTTGCCGCCGAGCATGACGCGGGCGTAGGCCTTGCCTTGGGCAACGACGGCGGGTTCGGCCCCCATCAAGTGAAGAATATCGCCGGCAAACCAGCCGAGGATCAGGCCAATGCCGGCCGCAAGGGTGATGCCAAGCACGAGAATCTGGCCGGCCGCCTGGGCGGCGAGGGCGGGATTTTTTTCACCGATGCGGCGCGAGACGAGCGCGGTCGCCGCGAATGAGATGCCGATGGCCACCGCGTAAACCAACGACATCACCGACTCGGTGAGTCCGACCACCGCGACCGCGTCGCGCCCGAGCCGGCCGACCCAGAAGATATCCACGATGGTGAACAACGACTCCATGAGCATCTCCAGCACCATCGGCACGGCGAGCAGGAGCACCGCGCGTTTGAGCGGCAGGGAGGTGTAGTCGTGTTGTTCGCCGCGCAACGCCTGGGCCACGCTGCGCCAAAAAGACTGGGCGGCCGGCGAGGACGAGACGGCGGAAGGGAGGGACTCGGACATAAATAAGTCGAGAGGCTCGGACGGTGGGCGCGAGGCGGGTTGATCAAGCGCCGGCGGCGCCATCCTCGGCCCGCTCCAGCATGCGCGTGAGATGGAGTTGTTCGGGGCCCACCTGGGAGAATTGCAACGCCTGGCGAAAACTCCGGGCGGCGTCGCGATGGTTACCCAGCCGCCACTGCAATTCACCGACCACGGCGTGGAGGAGATGGTGTTTCTCCAGCCGGTCCCGATTCGGAATCGCGCTAATCGCATCGAGTCCGGCCTGCGCTCCATGCGTGTTGGCGACCGCGACCGCGCGGTTCAACGCAACGATGGGTGAAGGTTTCAGGCGGTTGAGTTCGTCGTAATGGCGCAGGATGCGCGGCCAGTCCGTGGACGCGTTGTCCGCCGCCGTGCAGTGGCAGGCGGCGATGCCGGCCTGAAGGTGATACTCGCTCACCTCGGTGCCTTGCGCCGCCCGGATCAGGTGCATCAGGCCCTGCTCGATGAGCGCATGATTCCATTTGGAGCGATCCTGGTCATCGAGGCGAAGCAAGTCGCCGCGCTCATCGACGCGGGAAGGAAAGCGCGCGGCGGTCAGCAGCATCAGCGCGAGCAGGGCATGGCTGCGGGGCGTGTTGCCGGCGGGGTGGGCGACGAGAAGCGAAACGAGGCGCACGGCCTCCTGGCAAAGATCCTCGCGCAGCAGGCGGTCTCCGGCGGAGGCCTTGTAGCCTTCGTTAAAGAGGAGGTAGAGAGTCGCGAGAACCCCGTCGAGGCGGCCGGACAACTCTTCACCCTCCGGCAGCTCGAAGCCGATGCCGGCTTCGGCGATGCGCTGTTTGGTGCGCGTGAGTTGTTTTTCGATCGCCGCTTCACTGCTGAGGAACGCCCGCGCGATTTCGCCCGTGCTGAAACCGCACAGCACCTTCAACGCGAGCACGACCTGCGCGTCCGGGGCGACCGAGGGATGGCAGCAAACGAAGAGGAGGCGCAGCGCGTCGTCACGGATCGTGTGGGCGGTTTCCACGGCGATCGCGGGCGAGGGGAGTGTCTGCTCAATGTGCGTGATGATGGCCGGTTCTTTCGAGAAGGACATGCGCTGGTGGCGCAAGGTGTCCTTCGCGAGGTTCATTGCCACGCGGGTGATCCACGCCGCGGGGTTTTCCGGCACGCCTCCCATCGACCACGTGCGCAGGGCGCGGAGCAACGCCTCCTGTGCGATGTCTTCCGCCAGCGAGAAGTTCTGCACACCCAGCAGTCGGATCAACGCGCCATGCAAACGACCCGTTTCATGGCGGAAAAAATGCTCGACCAGCTTCGACGGCACCGGGGCGGGCGAAGGCACGGCGGGGGAACTGGAGTCGTCGGTCGACACAAACGCTCAGGCTTGTTTTGTCGTGACTCCGAGGTGGCAATGCGGCGTCAACGCACGCACTTCGACCATGAGACCATAGGCAAGCCCCGGGTGCCGCTTCGCAATCTCGGTGGCTTCATCCATGCCGCTCACGAGAAGTTTTACATAGCCGCCGATGGCTTCCTTGGCCTCGGGGAAAGGGCCGTCCACCACGCGGCTGCCGCCGTGGCCGGAGACGATGCGGGTTTCAATCTCCAGCGGCTGGCCCTCCACGGCTTTGCCTTGGGCAACGAGACCTTCGAACCACGCGTTCCAGTGGTGGACGAGTTGCTGGCGTTGTTCGGGCGAGAGATGCTGGTGGGTTTCCGGACCGGTGTTCCGGAAGAGAAGCATGTAAGGTTGGGCATTCATGATGATTGGAAGAGGATGAAGGGTTCATGACTACGACGGGCGGAGGCGGGCCGGAAGGACATATCCTTTCAAAAACCCAAACATCCCTGTCCGGAACGGAGAAGTCCGTTCGTTGACTGTAGGGAAGGGAGCAAGCCGGCTCCTGAACCCAAGTAAAAACCAAAACGAAAGAATACCATCATGGCCCACTATGTAGACGGATTTGTCATTCCCATTCCAAAAAAGAAGATCGATGCCTACCGGCGCATGGCTGCCAAGGCATGCAAAATCTGGCGCGAGTATGGAGCGCTCGATTACAAGGAGTGTGTCGGTGACGACTTGAACTCGAAGATGGCGTTGCCTTTTCCGAAAGGCATCAAGACGAAGGCGGGCGAAACCGTGGTGTTTTCCTGGATCACTTACAAATCCAAGGCGCACCGCGATAGCGTGAACGTGAAGATCATGAAGGATCCGCGAATCGCCGCGATGTGCGACCCGAACGACATGCCTTTTGACTGCAAGCGCATGCTTTATGGCGGTTTCAAGGTGATGGTCTCCCTCTAGGTCGTGAGCGGCTTGCTTGAAAAACTCGCCGGCCTTCGCGCGGAACTGGCCGATCTCGCCTTTGCGCTGGATCGCGAGGGCAGCCCGGTGGCGGCGGATGTCGCCATGACAACGGCGGCGCGCGTCGGCGAGCTGTGCGAAGAATTCTCGTCGTCCGATTTTTCTTCGCCGGCTGTCCGGAATGGGGGCGGTGCTTCGTTGAATGACTGAACAACGCTTCAACTCATTCAACGCATACTGCCATGGACACCGCTTCCGCCGCTATTTCTTCGACTGATCGGGAACTCGTCATCTCCCGGGTCATCGATGCCCGCCGGGAATTTATTTTCAAGGCCTGGACCACCCGCCTGACCGAATGGTGGGGACCTCACGGCATGACGACCCCGTTCTGCGAAATGGATCTGCGGCCGGGTGGCGTCTTTCGCACCGTCATGCGCGCCCCGGATGGCAGCGAATACCCGACGAAGGGCGTTTTCCTCGAGATCGTGGAGAACGAACGCATCGTTTTCACCGATGCCTACGGTCCTGGCTGGGAGCCTTCTCCGGAAATCTTTTTCACGGCGATCACGACCTTCGATGCCTTGCCCGGAGGCAAGACGCGCTATACCGCCCGTGCGCTGCACTGGACGGTCGAGAATCGTGAAAAACACGAACAGATGGGCTTCCATCAAGGCTGGGGCGAAAGCCTGGACCGTCTGGTTGCTCTTGTGGCAAAGGCCTGAAACCGAAATTATCTCTTATGAAAATCACCCGCTATCTGCCGGCTGTCGCGCGCGTCCTCATGGGCCTGGCGCTGTTTATCTTCGGATTAAATGGATTCCTGAATTTTATTCCGCAGCCGGAAACGCCCATGCCCGAAGGCGCGATGGCGTTTGCCGGCGCGTTGATGGCGACCGGTTATATGATGCAGATGATCGCTGTGACGCTTCTAATCGTGGGCGCGCTGCTGTTGCTCAATCGCTTTGTGCCGCTGGCACTCGCGTTGTTCGCGCCTTTTATCGTCAACAGTCTCGCGTTTCACATTTTTCTGGAACGCTCGGGACTTCCCGTGGCCTGCGTGTTTCTGGCGCTCGAATTGTATCTGGCCTGGGCGTATCGTGCGGCGTTCCGGCCGATGCTGGCCGCGCGCGTCACGCCCGCATGATTGGTGTCATTCATTCAACCTCCTTTTTTATGCTTAAAAAAATACTGGTCGGTCTTGTGGTCATCCTTGCGGCGTTTGTCGTCATCGTGGCGACGCGGCCGGACGATTTCCGTGTCACGCGCAGCGCAACGATCGTGGCTCCGCCCGCCGCGGTCTTTGCGCAGGTAAACGACCTTCACAAGTGGCAGGAGTTTTCCCCCTGGGCCAAAATCGACCCCGCGGCCAAGGTTATTTTCGAAGGACCTCCCGCCGGCACCGGCGCGGTCTTTGGCTGGTCCGGAAACAAGGATGTGGGCGAGGGTCGCATGACGATCGTCGAAAGCCGGCCGCACGAGCTGATCCGCTTTAAACTGGATTTCGTGAAGCCCTTCGAAGGCACCAACATCGCGGAATTCACCTTCAAACCCGAGGGCGCCCAGACGATCGTGACATGGAGCATGAGCGGAAAGAACAACTTCCTGTTCAAGGCCGTCGGTCTTTTCATGAACTGTGACAAAATGCTCGGCGATCAGTTTGAGCAGGGACTCGCGAATTTGAAGACGATCGTGGAATCCGCTCCGAAACCGTAGGCAAGCGCCCCTGCACAACGCGGCTTTTTGCTCTGTGCGCTTGGCGGTTTTGAGGAAAGGGGCATGCTTTGCGGTCAACCCCCGCACGCCATGTCCTCCCCTACGCTTGTCGATCTCGGTGCGCCGAGTGTGCCCTTTAATCGTTTCTTCCAGCGTGGCGTCGGCTCCTGCCACGCCTACCTGACGCTGCGCGAGGATCTGCGCGAGCATGTGCGGCTGGCCCAGCAAGAGATCGGCTTCGGTGGAATCCGCTTCCATGGCATTTTCACCGAATATGTCGGGGTGGTTCACAACGGGGAGGAAGCCGACGGACCCCGGCTTAATTTTCAAAACGTCACGAAGATCTATGAGTTCTTCGTGAACCAGGGCATGAAGCCATTTGTTGAAATTGGTTTCATGCCGACCCGGCTGGCGAGTGGCACGCGGACGATTTTCGATTATCGCGGGAATATCACGCCACCCAAGGAATGGGCTCAGTGGTCGCGTCTGGTCCGTCGCTTCGTGGCCCACCTGGTGGATCACTTTGGCATCGAGGAGGTGCTGACCTGGCACTTCGAGGTGTGGAACGAGCCCGACCTGCACAACACATTTTGGACGGGAACGATGGCGGACTACTTTACGCTCTACGCCGAGACCGCGCGGGCGGTGAAGGCGGTTGATGACCGGTTGCGGGTCGGTGGTCCCGCCACGTCGAAAACCATGTGGGTGCCGGATCTGCTGGCGTTTTGCGCCACGGAAAAGGTGCCCCTCGATTTCATTTCGACGCACCACTACTGCGTGGACGCCGACCTCGTGCAGGGCGTGCCCGAGGGGCCGATGTATTATCGGGGCATGCGAGGCATGAAGGGTGACGTGGAACGGGTGCGCACACAAATCGCGGCGTCGGCGTTTCCGGACGCGGAGCTGCATTTCACCGAATGGAACTCATGCCCGGCGCACGAGGATGTGTATGGCAAAGACACCGCGTTCACCGCCGCCTTTGCGCTGCAAACGATCAAAGAGGTCTCCGGTCTGGTGGATTCCTACATGTGGTGGACGGTGAGCGATATTTTTGAAGAGAGCGGGCTCAGTCTGCGGCCCTTCACGGGCAAATACGGCCTGGTCAATCAACACGGAATCAAGAAACCCGTTTTTCACGCGTTTAGATGGCTGGCGCAGATGTATGATCACGAACTGCCGCTCACTCATTCGTCGGCCCGCGCGACGCGTTCGACGGGCTGCGACGTGCGTTTGCTTGCGTGGAACCTGCCCGAGGTGCTCGAGACCGATCTCGGCGGCGGCGATTGGAAAATCAAAGGCGAGGCACGCCGGGATGAGTTTGTGATCAAGGGTCTGGCCGGTCGCTACCGCGTGCGCATGTGGACGGTGGACGACGAACGTGGAAACGCGCTCCATGCGTGGCGTGCGATGGGTGCCCCGGACTATCCAAAAGCGGCGCAGATCGCCGGATTGAAGGCGGCCGCCGAGCCCGTGCTCGTGCGCGACGAGACGCTGACGCTCAACGCCGATTGCGTGCTGACTTATCAAGTCGCACCGTGCGCGCTTCTGTTTTGCGAGCTGGCGCGTTGCTAGCGAAGGCGTAACACGAGGATCAAAGTCGGGGCCGGTCTGGCCGGAGAAAGATTCGATGGTTTTGCCCTTGCACCGCCGGTTGTCCGTTTCCAGAACCGGCGCCTTTTCTTCATGCAGACCCAGACGCTCTCCCTCGATTTGATTGATGTTTACGGCGGCACCCAGGCGCGGGTGAAAACGAATGATGAGGCGATTGAGAGTTATGCGGAGGAGATGGCGGGTGGGACGGTGTTTCCACCCATCACCGTTTATTTTGACGGGGCCACCTATTGGCTTGCGGACGGTTTTCACCGTTACCTCGCGGCGAAACGCATCGAGCGTCCGTCGATTCTCGCGGAAGTGCAGCCGGGTGGACGCAGTGATGCGCTCAAGCATGCGCTCGGGGCGAACGCGACGAACGGTGTTTATCGCAACAATGCCGATAAACGAAATGCGGTGGAGATTGCCCTTGAGGAGTGGCCCGACCGCGCGAATCCGGTAATCGCGGAGATTTGCAGGGTTTCGCATGAGCTGGTGCGCACGCGGCGTTCAGAACTGACCAAATCGGGTAAGATCGCCCGCCGGGAGACCGTCACGGGGCGCGACGGGAAAGAATATCCGACGGAGATCGAGAAGCAGCCGCGCGGGAAAGAAGAGGCGCGCTCGAGCGACGGCGAAGGCGCGGGTGGCGGCGGCGGTGGGGGACGTCCGTCGAGCAAGGGTGACGGCGGCGCGCCGGGCGGCAGCAACATGGAGCTGGAGCGCGAGGCCCGTGAGATGATTCGTCGCGGTGAGATCAATCCCTTCGAGTTGAAGACGCTGATGTCCGCCAATGCCCACGATTATGCGGCGACGGTGATCAACCTGCTTGGCACGATGAAACCCGAGGATCCGCAGCGACGCGAAGGACTCTTGCGAATCAAGCGTTGGGTCGAGAAGGCGCTGGCCGGAGAGGTGGCGACGACGGGGGAGGCGTAACAGCAGCCGTAGTCGAACAGCGTAGCCGCCGAGGTAACGGGGCTGGGCGGAAGATGGCTGAAACGACCTCAGCCTCGTTACCTCGGCTGCTACACGATCAGGGCGATGTTGTTGGTTAAAGATATCTCAGCGCTTATCGCCGTAGAGCGTGTGGGTGCGGATCTTTTCAGCGAGTTCCCATGAACGCTTGATCTGGGTGGCTTCCTGCTTGGCGCTGGTGATGTAGTGGAGCAACGAACGCCGGCGGCCGATTGGAAACGTTCCCCATCGATCACGGGCGGCGGGGTCTTGTTCCAGAACGAGGGCAAAGGCGTCTGGAATCTCAAGATCGTCGGGCTCGGGATCGGGAACGAGGGACACCGTGGTGGTTGACCGAAGTTTGAGACCGCACCTTTTCAGCAGGTCCTGTCCGACAATGAGAAAGCTGCCGCCGTCAGCGTGATTCTGCAGAGCGCGTTTGCAGGTGTGCCCATTGATCGTTGCGAGAAGGCGGCGCACGCCGGCGGCCTTGAACCTGGCGGCGATGTCGTCGGGCACGGGCAGCGCGTGGTAGCGCATGCCGGTTTCGAGGCGAACGACGGTGGAGGTGAAGCGGGAATCGGGTTTAGGCATGTTACGCGGCTCGCTTCGAATGCTGTCGCTATTATAGCGTGAGGAGGAGTTTTTCGAGAACTTGCAGAGTGCCGACACCGCCGACGGGAATCAACATGGCTCGATAAAGCGGATTGTGAATCCAGCTTTGGAAAACCACGCTATCGAAGGCGCTGATCTGGTCTTTTTCCTCCTTTAGCAACTCCAGGCGGGCCTTCACGCAGTCGGAATTGATATTGCTCTTTGGGTCCGTAGCCGCAACGGCGGAGCAGCGGCAATCACGAAGCGCCTCGTTGATTGCATCCAAAGCGCTGGCATGTGCCTTACGCGTATAATATTGGAGGAAGGCCGCCACGATGACCAGCAGCAGCAGCCCGCTTCCAAAGATGCCCAGCAGGACAATGGGCCAAGTCCAGCTATCGAAGAGCGAGTTTCTTGAAACAATCAGGAGGAAAAGAATGGTGAAGGGAAAGTAGACGAGTCGGCTTATCGGATCACAAAGGGCGTCTATTCGGGTGAGAGTGCCGTAGATGTCGGTGATTTTTTTCTCAGCTATCAGACTCTCCAGTCTTTTTACGAGCAGTCCCGCCGTGACGGTGACATCGAAGATATAAAACAGCAGCATGACGTGCATGAGGACGCCGGTCCCGAGAATGCCGGTGTCCAAGGCGAAACTGTTGGGACCGCGTGCGGGAACAAACGGCATACCATAAATCGTGCAGAGTGTGACCCAGAAGCCGACATACAGCAGACTCATGGCCAGGACCCGCCAGAACCGGGTGTTGGGATTTGAAGCGATCAGATAGGCCCACCAAGTATTCCGCTCCGATTCCTGCCCGAGGATTGGTTTGCGCTTCTTGTCTTGGCGCGGGGGCGATTTCCTTGAACCCGATAAAAATCTGAGCAGACGGCCGATTTTATTTGCGACGGTATTATCAGGAGAGATTGGAAGACAATCATGGAGGTCAATGTTGAATGCATCGGCGGCATCCCGGTGTTTCCGCTGCCAGATATTTTGCGCTTTTAGGAGGAAGAATACGGCCAGGAAGATAACAACGAGGCGAAGAATATCGGTGGGCCAGATACTCACGCCATCAAACCATATGAGGGGTTCTTCACCATCGCCGCGCAGCACCTCGGCGACAGTCACGCCAAGATTGCTCAAGCCAAGGGCTACAAACACCGATGCGGCGAGTGCCGCGCAACGGATGGCCGATACGGGCAAGGCGGGCGCAAAGGCAGAGTCGCCCAAACTGCGCATGATTTTTTCGAACGACCAAAAGTAAACGAGCAACACCCCGACGATGGCAGCTAGCATCATACAGCCAACGATGAAGTTGAGTGGAGGAGGGCTCACCGTCAGAGATACCATTCGTATCCAGGCGATTAATCCGATGGTCCCGAGTAACCAGACGAAGCAAAAAAGAAATTGCCAGGCCTCTCGTGGCAAGAGGCGCAACATGCGCCTCCGATCATCGTTCGGGTCTATTTTGGGAATGGGAAAGCGAAGATGCCCTGCCGGGCTGAACTGCCAGATCAAGAGGCAAAACAGGAAAACCGAGGCGAGAATTCCGGCACGGACGGGCCCCCAGTCTCCCGTGTCTGAGGGAGCTCTACCGGCGCGCAAAGGCGATGGGCCGGAGCCATCGGAAAGCGGGTGAATTTGTTCGAGGCCGATTTCAAATAAACGGGGTAGGACGGTATGAGGGGACAGGTTAAATCTTGAGATCGATACTTCCGTGCTTGGGGCGGCGTGTTTGGTTTCGATTTCTTTAAGGCCAAGAGCCTGGAGGGTGGTGAGGAAAAGACCGGTTTGGTAAGAATCGCGAAACGGGGGGATGCGGCCTTGAAGTTCGCGGCTGACGGTGAGTCCGAAGGCGGAGCCGACGACAAGATTGCGAGTCCATTCCCGTTCTTCGGGATCAAGGAATGCCGCATCCATATCGGTGGTGAAATAGACCGCTCCGGAGAAGCGCTGCCGAAATGCGCGCATGACGAGGAGCTTGTCATAGACATCGCTGCCGAGCACGCCGATGGCGGAAATCCTTTCGCCTTTGGCGCGCAGTTCGTTGTCCAGAGCGGTGAGGTCCGCTTGAAGCCTGTGTAGATAATCGAATTGAGATTCTCCATAGGCGCGCTCACCGGGGGCCTCTGCCTTGCGCGAACTGTCGCCGCCTGAAACGCTGCTTTTGAGGGTTTGTCCGTCCAAACCGCGCAAATACGAGAACTCATGGACGTTGTCATAGGTGGAGACCCATGCGTCGTGTTTGCCCGTCGTATTCGCAGGGGAAATTTTGGCGGCAAAGGTGCGTGCCAGCGCCCGGCTGTAAACGCCATCCCACTCGGCGATCAATACGAGATGATTGCGGCGTTGATTCTGGTCAGGGTGCGCCTGGCGCCGGCGTAGTTCTTCAAGCAGGGAGATCACCAATTTGTCGTCGGTCGCGATGGTGCGTGCCCAGTCCCAGCCCCCGATATGGTGCCAGTCTCCTGGTTTCTTCCAGTCGGGGCCGATTGACAGTCTTAATGCCTCTTGGGCGACGGTTGCCCGCGAACTATATAGGACCGGCCCGGGAGACCACTGCTTTTCGGTGGAGGGAGTCTCATTTATAATTGCTTCGGTGGAGGTGCCGGACGTTGGGGCAGCGGTTGCTGCAGGCGGCTTGGAACAGGTGGCGACTAGATTGACGAGTCCTTGCGAGCTGGTAGGGCCGATGACCTTGAGTGCGAAGTGGGGGAGGGCGTCAGACTCCGCACTCCGCTGCGGAAGCATTTTTTCGACGATCTTTTCGATCGTATTCAGCAGGTTTCCTTTTCCGTCCAGTTTCGTTTCGAGGTGGGTTTCATTCAGCCAGAGAACAATCACGGCCTCATAAGGAGCATCGAAAATGAGGCTGGTGGGACCCTTGACCGTTTGTTGAACGCGAAGATCGGAGGGCGGCCAAATGACGTTGTCGGTGATTACCGTGCGAGCCTCGAAGAAGTCGTAGGGCACATCCTGTCCGGTGAAAAAATTCTTAACAAACCCGAGGCGATCATGATTGCGGGTGACATATTGAGCCCGGGCCAGAGCGGCCAGCACGGCATAGCGAGTGCGGAGGCGAAACTCACGATCTTCAGGGTAGTTCTGCCCGCGCAAGAGCACGGGCAGGACTAAGATGCGCGGCTCTGTTGTTGGTTTCGGACTGGTGGCCTTCCACTCTTTCGTGAACTCCTCGATGGGTGTGGTGAGGCAGGATTGAGCTATGCGTCCCTCGGGTAACGTTACTTCGAAAGGGTCCTCCCAAAGCCTCGCGGTGGCATATGACTCTTTGGCGGTCGGCGTCCCGCTGTTCGCGGTGTTGGCAGGACGGCCGGATTTGAGCGCCGGCATGTTGTTTAGCAGTCCGACAGCGACGAAGCACAGAGCCGCAAAGTTCGGGATAAAGATGGATGGATCCAGAGAGCGTGAATTCATAAGTGCAATTTACGGTGCGGCTACTTCGCCTCACTTGGTTCTGTAAAACAGCAACTTACGAGCCATTTTACATTTTTTTGCAATTTCACTCCCTGCGGTGAGGGGATGATTGAACGGGCACGCAGACACCTTTCACGCAGCCGGTCAGGCCGCTGACACAGGAGCGTTACGTTGGCAGAAGGAAGACGCTTGAGGCTCCAGGCCGTGTTTCGAAATAGACCAGCCCCTCGCTGTGTTCTGGGAGGGGACGGGAAAGGACGCTGGGCCGCGCTGACCTCGGCGGCACGGGCCGCTGGCCCGCCTCCGCCTCGATTGCCCTGGCCGAGCACCTGTTCCCGCTCCGCTGAGCCGGCCTATTTCGAAAACACGGCTTAGATCGAACCGACCTTGGATCGCAAAGAAGATATTTTATCCAAGGCCTATCGCACGGACCTGTCGATCACCCCGCCCAAGTCCGGGCGTTTTGGAAGAGGCGCATCCAGGGGCTGTTGTCGCCGCCGGTTGTCCACGCCTTGGGCGCCCAGCTGTGTTGCACGGTGCGGAAGACGCGCTCGGGGTGGGGCATGAGGATCGTCACGCGACCGGTGGTGGTTGTCAGCGCGGTCATGCCGAGGGGACTGCCGTTCGGGTTGAGCGGATACTGTTGCGTGACGTTGTGGTGGTTGTCCACGTAGCGCGCGGAGACCAGGCCGGAGGCGCTGAACTTCGCGGCGGCGTCGGCGGTCGGGAACTCGGCGAAGCCTTCGCCGTGCGCGATCGCAATGGGGAGGACGGAGCCTTCCATGCCGGCGAAGAAGAGACTCGGGCTCTTCTCGATCTTGAGGGACGCCACGCGGGCTTCGAAGCGCTCGGACTTGTTCTGCACAAACCGCGGCCAGCCTTCGGCGCCTGGGATGATGCTGTGGAGGTTGCTCATCATCTGGCAGCCGTTGCACACGCCGAGGGCGAAGGTGTCCTCGCGGGCGAAAAACGCCTCGAATTCGGCGCGGGCGCGGGGGTTGAAGAGGATGCTCTTGGCCCAGCCTTCGCCGGCGCCCAGGACGTCGCCGTAACTGAAGCCACCGCATGCGGCGAGTCCGCGGAAATCGCGGAGGCTGATGCGCCCGCTGATGATATCGGTCATGTGGACATCGATTGCCTTGAAGCCGGCGCGGGTGAAGGCGGCGGCCATCTCGACTTCGCCGTTCACTCCTTGCTCGCGCAAAATAGCGACGGAGGGGCGGGCGGAGGACGAGGAAACCTGAGACTTGAGACCTGAGACCTGAGATTCGGAGGAGAAGTCGAAGGTGACCTTGGGGGTGATGCCGGGGTTGGTGCGGTCGAGGCGGAGCTTGTGCTCCTGCCCGGCGCACTCGGGGTTGTCGCGGAGGCTCGCGATGCGGAGGGTGACATCGCTCCAGATCGCGCGCAGGGCCATGAGGTTTTCGTTATAGATTTCCTGGCCGCCGCGCTTGATGCGGAGGGCGAGGTGCGGATTCAGCGTGCCGATGCGGCTGATGCACGTTTTGAGGCCGTGGGTGCGGAGGACGCCGGAAACGTAGTCCATGTCGTCGGCGCGCACCTGGATGACGGCGCCGAGTTCTTCACTGAAGAGGGCGGAAAAGGCGCTGTGGCTGGCGGGGATTTCGAGGTCCACGCCCGTGTGGCCGGCGAAGGCCATCTCGACGATCGTGGCGAGGAGTCCGCCGTCGCTGCGGTCATGATAGGCGAGGAGCTTTTGCTCGCGGCCGAGTTGCTGGATGGCGTTCCAGAAATTTTTAAGGTGATGCGGGTTGTCCACGTCAGGCGTGGCTTCGCCCATCTGCGAAACGACCTGGGCAAGGATGGAGCCGCCGAGGCGGTTTTGTCCGCGGCCGAGATCGATCAGGAGAAGCTCGGTGTCCCCTGCGTCGGTGATGAGCTGCGGGGTGAGGGAGAGGCGGACGTCGGAGACCGGGGCAAAGGCGGAGATGATCAGCGAGGTCGGGGCGGTGACGCGCTTCTGTTCGCCGGTGCCGGCGTCTTTCCAGACGGTGCTCATGCTCATCGAGTCCTTGCCGACCGGGATGGTGATGCCGAGGGCGGGGCAGAGCTCCATGCCGACGGCTTTGACGGCGGCGTAGAGATCGGCGCCGTCGCCGGGGAGGGCGGGGGCGGCCATCCAGTTGGCGGACAGGTTGACCTTGCCAATGTCGCCCACCTGGGCGGCGGCGAGGTTGGTGAGGGCTTCGCCGACGGCAAGGCGGGCGGAGGCGGCGGCATTGTTGACGGCGACGGGCGTGCGTTCGCCCATCGACATGGCTTCGCCGGTGTAGACGTCGAAGGCGGCGGCGGTGACGGCGCAATCGGCCACGGGAACCTGCCAGGGGCCGACCATCTGGTCGCGGTGGTTGAGGCCGCCGATGGTGCGATCGCCGATGGAAATGAGGAACGTTTTGTCGGCGACGGTCGGATGGCCGAGGACGCGTTTCACGGCTTCGACAAGGGTAAGATCGCCGAGATCGAGGGACTCTTGCGGACGCGGGAGCGTCCGGGCGACGCGGTGCATGCGCGGCGGTTTGCCGAGGAGCACTTCCAGGGGAAGATCGATGGGCGTGTTTTTGAAATGCGGATCTTCGAGGACGAGTTTCTTTTCCTCGGTGGCCTGGCCGACGATGGCAAAGGGGCAGCGTTCGCGTTCGCAGAGGGCCTTGAACGTCTCGATGCGGCTGGCAGGGACGGCGAGGACGTAGCGCTCCTGGGATTCGTTGCACCAGATCTCGTGCGGGGCCATGCCGGGCTCGTCGTTGGGGACTTTGCGCAGGTCGAATTTGCCGCCGCGGCCGCCGTCGTTGACGAGTTCGGGGAGGGCATTGGAGATGCCGCCGGCGCCGACGTCATGGATGAAGGAAATGGGATTCTCGGCGCCGAGGGCCCAGCAGCGGTCGATCACTTCCTGGCAGCGGCGTTCCATCTCGGGGTTTTCGCGTTGGACGGAGGCGAAATCGAGGTCTTCGTTGCCGTGTCCGCTGGCCATGGAGGAGGCTGCGCCGCCGCCGAGGCCGATCAACATGGCGGGTCCGCCGAGGACGATGAGGTGGTCGCCGGGGAGGATGTCGCCCTTCTGAATGTGGCCTTCTTGAATGTTGCCGAGGCCGCCGGCGAGCATGATGGGCTTGTGGTAACCCCGCAACTCCGTTGCGGGGAGTTGAGAGTTGAGAGCTGAGAGCTGAGAGCCAGATCCGGAATTCTTACTCTGGGCTCCGGACTCCGGGCTCTGGACTGTGCCGGCCGCCGGCACCTCCTGTTCGAAGGTGCGGAAGTAGCCGGTGATGTTGGAGCGGCCGAATTCGTTGTTGAAAGCGGCGGCGCCGAGGGGGCCGTCGATCATGATGTCGAGGGCGGAGACGATGCGGTCGGGCTTGCCGTGGTCCTTTTCCCAGGGCTGGACGGCGCCGGGTAGTTTAAGATTGGATACGGTGAAGCCGCAGAGGCCGGCCTTGGGTTTGGAGCCGCGACCGGTGGCGCCTTCGTCGCGGATCTCGCCGCCGGAGCCGGTGGCGGCGCCGGGGAATGGAGAAATAGCGGTGGGATGGTTGTGCGTCTCGACCTTGCAGAGGATGTGGATGGCCTCGTCGTGGGCGGCGTATTCGCCGGTCGCGGGGTTCACGTAGAAACGTCCGCCGCGGGTGCCGGCGAGGACGGCGGCGTTGTCCTTGTAGGCGGAGAGGATGCCGTCGCTGTGGAGGTTATACGTGTTCTTGATCATCTGG
>JAQSWS010000054.1 GCA_029266495.1 Rariglobus sp.
CGTCTTCACCCCCGTCCTCTGGCCCGATTTCACCAAGGCCGACCTCGCCGCCGCCGTGGCCACGTATTCCAAACGCGAACGCCGCTTCGGCCTGACCAGCGAGCAACTCAAACCTGCAACGACCGCCTGACCCCCCAACCCCGTGGGCAAACGCATTTTCAGCACCGTCCTCCTCTGGCTCATCATCTTTGCGGTGATGTATTTCTTTCAGGCGCGCGGCGGCATCGTCCTCCTCGTGCTCGTCTCCGCGCTGACCCAGCGCGAGTTCTACCAGATGGTCACGCGCATGGGCCACGCCCCGTTTGCCCGCCTCGGCCTGCTCTTCGGCGCGGCCATCGCCCTGTCCCCGCTCCTCGTCACCCACCACGCACTGCTGACACCGGAAAATCTCCTCGCCGTCGCCACGACCGCCTTCGCCATCCGCATCGTCGGCGAACGCAACCCCGAGAACCGCGTCGAGTCGCTCGGATGGACGCTCTTCGGCCTCGTTTACGTGCCGTTCATGCTCCAGTTCCTCGTGCGCATCATGCTCATCGACGGCCCCCACGCCAATACCGGCCTGGCCTTGGGACTCTGGTTGATCGCCGTCTCCAAGTTCTGCGACGTCGGCGCGCTCCTCTCCGGCATGGCGTTCGGCAGACGCAAAATGGCCCCCGTCATCAGCCCCAAGAAAACCTGGGAGGGCGCCATCGGCGGACTCCTTACCTCGGCCGCGCTCGGCGCCGGCATCGTGTATGCATTCGGCCAATACTTCCCCGCCGGGCTGACCCCGTTGCTCGCCGCCGCCATCGCCCTGCCGCTCGCCGCGCTCGGCATCGTGTCCGATCTCGTCGAGTCCGTGATCAAACGCCGCGCCAACACCAAGGACTCCGGCGCCACCATTCCCGGCATCGGCGGCATGTTCGACCTGTCCGACAGTCTCATCCTCACGTCGCCCGCCGGCTTCCTGATCTTCAGCCTCCTCGCCTGATCCGTTTCTCTCCGACGCCTTTTGCGTTTTTCTGCGCCTTTTTGTGGCCAATCCTCCGACCTTCATCCTTTGACCACTCCCCGCAAACGCGTCGTCCTGCTCGGAGCCACCGGCTCCATTGGTGAAAATACCCTGCGCGTCATCGCCGCGCATCCCGACAAACTCGAACTCGTCGCCATCGCCGCCCGCGGCAACTGGCAGAAACTCGCCGCCATCGCCAAAGAGTTTCGCGTGCCCCACGTCGGCCTGTTCGACGATGCCGCGCTCGCCGCCGCCCGCGCCGCCGCCGCGTTTCCCGCCGGCACGCAGTTCCACGCCGGCCTCGCCGGACTCACCGACCTCGCCCGCCTTCCCGGGGCCGACACCGTGCTCGTCGCCGTCGTCGGCACCACCGGGCTCGAACCCGCCCTCGCCGCCCTCGCCGCCGGAAAAAACCTCGCCCTCGCCTCCAAGGAAATCCTCGTCCTCGCCGGCAAATTCGTGATGGCCGCCGCCCGCGCCAGCGGCGCGCAACTCCTCCCCGTCGACAGCGAACACAACGCCGTTTTCCAATGCCTCCAGGGCCACGCCACCGCTGACATTGCGCGAATCACCCTCACCGCCAGCGGAGGCGCCTTCCGCGACTGGTCGCCCGGGCGCCTCGCCCACGTCACCCCCGCCGACGCCACCAAACACCCCAACTGGTCGATGGGCCCCAAGATCACCGTCGACTCCGCCACGCTCGCCAACAAAGGCCTCGAACTCATCGAGGCGCAGCAACTCTTCGGCCTCCGTGCCGACCAGTGCCATGCCGTCATCCACCCGCAAAGCATCGTCCACGCCCTCGTCGGCTTCACCGATGGCTCCACGCTCGCCCAGCTTTGCCCGCCGTCGATGACGTTCCCCATCCAGCACGCGTTGCTCCACCCCGCCCGTGCGCCCGGCGTCGAGACACCCCTCGATTTCACAAAACTGCTCTCGCTCGAATTTCGTCCGGTCGACGAATCCCGATTCCCGATGATGCGGCTCGCCCGGGAAGTCATGCAGGCCGACGGCACCGCTCCCGCGATCTACAACGCCGCCAACGAGGTCGCCGTCGCCGCCTTCCTCGACGGGCGCCTCCCCTTCCTTGCGATTCCGCAAGTCGTGGAGCAAACTTTGCAAAGGCTCGATTCTTTTGAACCCGCCGACCTCGCCGCAGTCCTAGCTCTTGACGCCGAAGCCCGCCGCGTCGCCACGTCCCGCCTTTCCTCCCTCAGCGTTTAATTTTCCGCCCTCTCCATGGAGCTCCTCTCTTTTCTGCTCGGCAACCTCTGGTCCGTCCTCCTCATCGCCGTCTTCTTCGGCGGTTCGATCTTTGTGCATGAGCTCGGCCACTTCCTCGCCGCCCGCCGCCGTGGTCTCATTGTCGAACGCTTTTCCATCGGCTTCGGCCCGAAGATCTGTTCGTGGACCGGCAAAGACGGCGTCGAATACCGACTCTCTTGGCTGCCCCTCGGCGGCTACGTTTCCCTCCCCCAACTCGCCGACATGCGCGGCATCGAGGGCGAAAGCACCAAGGACTGGCAACGCCTTCCCCCGCCCAATTACGCCACCAAGATGATTGTTTTTGGCGCCGGCGCGTTTTTCAACATCATCTTCGCCTTCGCCCTCGCCTGCCTCGTGTGGGGCGTCGGCCAGCCCACGACCACCTCGCTGAACAGCACGCGTATCGGCGTCGTCATGCCCACCCTGACCCTGCCCGATGGCCGCACGGTTCCCAGTCCCGCCATCGAAGCCGGTCTCCAGGTCGGCGATGTGATCCGCGCCGTTGATGGAAAATCGGTCGATAACTGGCTCGGCTTCATGCAAACCCTCGCCGCCGGCGCCGGTCGCACCAACGACGACCGTCGTGAGGCCCGCCTCACCATCGAACGTGCCGGACAGACCCTTGACGTGGTCGTCCACCCTTTGCTCGCCGGTGAAGACGGTTTTCGAACCGTAGGCGTGGAGACCACGGACACACTGATCGTTGGACGCATCTTGCCCGACTCGGCCGCCGCGGACTCGGGACTTCTCCCCGGCGACGTGCTCGTCCATGTCGACGGCCAAAACGTCGCCTCGGTCGAAGAGTTCATCGCCCTCGTTCAAAAAGCCGCCGGCGCACCCGTGACGCTCACCGTGCAACGTGCCGCGCAAACCCTGAAATTCCCGGTCACGCCCCGCCTCGGTAAAAACCGCTCGGGCCAGCAGGCATTTCTCGTGGGAATCGAATATCGCACGCCTTACATCATCATCCACCCGTCACCGCTCAAGCAGGTCGGTGACCACGCCACCATGACATGGCGCGTGCTCTCGGGTTTGCTCAACCCGAAGTCTGATCTCGGACCCTCCAAGCTCAGCGGCCCCGTCGGCATCGCGCGCGGTTTTCACTCGATGGCGCAAGTCGATATCCGCCTTGTCCTGTGGTTCACGATCCTGGTCAACGTGAACCTCGCGATCTTTAATCTCCTGCCGATCCCGGTTCTCGATGGCGGTCATATGGTTTTTGCAACGATCGCAAAACTCCGCGGACGCAACCTCCCGGTGCAGTTCATCGCCACCACCCAGACGGTTTTCATGGTGTTGCTGTTCACCATGATCATTTACGTGAGCTCGTTTGATATCCGCCGCTGGGTGCGCGATGCCCGCGCCGACCGTGCTCCCTCCGAAGCTCCCGCCGCCCCCGTAGCGGTCGATCCCGCCAAGTAAGCCTGTTGTTTCCACCCCGGTCCCCGCCGGCCCCGCGCCCCGCGCAGGGTTTGACATTGGTCATCGGTCATTGGTCATTGGTCATTTCCCAATGTCCTACTGCGTCTCCCGTTTCCACACCGTCCGCCGCAACACGATTGAAGTGAAAGTCGGCGAGGTCGGCGTCGGCGGTTCCAACCCCGTCCGCATCCAGTCGATGACCACGAGTGACACGCAGGACGTCGCCGCCACCGTAAAACAGTCCATCGCCCTCGCCGAGGTCGGCTGCGAGATCATCCGCATCACCGCCCCCAACGTCCCCGCCGCGAAATGCCTGAAGGACATCCGCGAACAATTCACCGCCGCCGGCTTCGGCCACATCCCGCTGGTCGCCGACATCCACTTCCTCCCCGCCGCCGCCATGGAGGCCGTCGAGCACGTCGAAAAAGTCCGCGTCAATCCGGGCAACTACGCCGACAAAAAGAAATTCGCCGTCAAAGAGTATTCAGATTCCGACTACGATCGCGAACTCCAGCGCCTCCACGAGTCGTTTTCGCCCCTGGTCCTGCGCGCGAAGGCCCTCGGCCGCTCCCTCCGCATCGGCACCAACCACGGCTCGCTCTCCGACCGCATCATGAACCGCTACGGCGACACCCCCCTCGGCATGGTGGAGAGCGCCCTCGAGTTCCTCCGCATCGGCGAAAGCCACGGCTTCAAGCAGATGATCCTGTCGATGAAGTCCTCCAACCCGAAGGTCATGATCGAGGCCTACCGCCTGCTCGTGGAACACATGAACCGCGCCGGCATGAGTTACCCGCTCCATCTGGGCGTCACCGAGGCCGGCGACGGCGAGGACGGCCGCATCAAAAGCGCGATCGGCATCGGCAGCCTCCTCTACGACGGCCTCGGCGATACCATCCGCGTCTCCCTCACCGAGGACAGCGTCTACGAAATCCCGGTGGCCCGGGCCCTCGCCCAAAAAGCCATGTCCCTGTGGCAACCCGCCGCGCCCCTCACCGCCTCGCCCTTCGCACGCTTCGCCCTGACCGTCGATGCAGTTGATCCCTTCCACTTCAACCGCCGCCCCGTGCAGTCGCTCCCGCTTTCTCCCGGCGCCTCGGTGGGTCCCGAGCAACCACCCCGCGTGATCGTGCGAGTCCCGTCGGTCGCCGCCCTGCCCGAGACCGCCACCCAACTCGCCTCCGCCCGCCTGGCCGAAACCCCCGCCGAGGGCCTGCTCGTTCCCGTCGCCACCACCAGCGATCTCCTCGCCGTCTCCTCTCATTGGTCATCGGTCATTGGTCATTGGTCATTCCCCGTCCCGCCTCCGTTCCTCGTCCTCGAACTGCCCTCCACCCTCCCGCCCGCCGCCGTCGCCTCTGCCAGCGAACTGCTTCCCGCCGGCTCCGTCTTCCTCCGCACGTTCGGCGCCGATGACGTCGAGTCCCTCCTCGCCTTCGTTCAATTCACCCGTGCCCACGGGCACACCCTCGCCGTCGCCACCACCGCTTGCGATCTCACCGCCCTCGCGCCCGCGCTGCCCCCGCTCGGTGACGACCGCCTGCTCTTTACGCTCTCCACCCCGGCCGCCTCCGTCGCCGGCGTAAACGCCCACCCGACCGGCGCCTACCGCGCCTTGGTCGAACAGCTCCGCCTCGCCGGCTCCCGCGCCCCCCTCTGGATCCGCAACACCTCCGCCACCACCGTCCACGCTGATCCGTCCTTTCTCTCCCGGCTCCTCGACGCCGCCATCCTCACCGGCTCCCTCCTCTGCGACGGCCTCGGCGATTTGATTTCCGTCGAAACCGAATCCGACGCCACCCGCGCCACCAAGCTCGCCTACAATGTCCTCCAAGGCGCCGGAGCACGCATCTCCAAGACCGAGTTCGTCGCCTGCCCCTCCTGCGGCCGCACCCTCTTCGACCTGCAAACCACCACCCAACGCATCCGAGCCCAAACGGGCCACCTCAAGGGCGTGAAACTCGCCATCATGGGCTGCATCGTGAACGGCCCCGGCGAAATGGCCGACGCCGACTTCGGCTACGTCGGCGGCGCCCCCGGCAAGATCAACCTCTACGTCGGCAAGACCTGCGTCCAATACAACATCCCCCAGGCCGACGCCGACGCCCGCCTTATTTCCCTCATCAAAGAACACGGCAAATGGGTCGACCCCTCCCCCGTCACCCGTCCGTAACCCTCCTCACCCGCGCTCCAAAAACGCGCCGCACCGTCAAGCTCCCGTCACGTATTCGTCACCTTGCGACAGGTTTCCCTAGGGAAAATTTCCGGTGTAATGCCACCGCCCCTACATGATCGCAGCCCGTTTGCCGGAAACCCCAAACCGGCTTTTTTGTGGCAACCAAAAAACTAAAAAACTTATCCGCAAAAACCCTGTGAATAACTTGTCGGAAAGTTGCTCTTGAAACCCTTTTCCGCTTCACCGTTAGTCGCTCCTCGTTCACTTCAACCCGGTCTTCCCGGCGGTTCTTTCACACGTCCTTTTCGAGTCCCCTCCGGCACCCCTCGCATTCGCGAGCACATCACGCTTATCATCAGCTCTTTACAAGTCATCCCGACTTGCCTTCCTCTTTCGATGATCCGCCTCCCTTTTTCCCCCTCTCCGGGTGCCTGACTTTTCTCGTGCTGACGTGCCTCCGACCGCCCTTCAATCGGGTTGTGTGAATAATCCCTAGTCCCGCACCTTCTTTCGTCCATTGTCCATGTCTTCAGCCGTCATGTCTCCGAGCCTCTGGGAAACCGTCAAAAGCGATTTCAAAGGGCTCTTCCCTGAGGATGTTTACCAGCTCTGGTTCGAGCCGATCACCTGTATGGAGGCATCGGAGGATACCCTGACCCTCGGCGTCCCCAACGATTTTGCCGCCATTTGGATCAACGACAACTACCTCGACCTGATCGTCCAGCGCCTCCGGCTCACCTCCGGCCGCCTGATCAACGTCAAACTCAAGAAGTCCGGAGCCTCCCAGGAGACCCGCAACACCCTTAACGACGCCATCTCCGCCCCCCGCGCCAAGCCCGCCGCCACCCCCAGGCGCCCCGGCCGCTACGACGAAAAAGGCACCGCCTACGTCGGTTCGCTCAATCCGCGTAACACGTTCGAAACCTTCGTCGTCGGCTCCAACAACCAGATGGCGCACGCCGCCGCCATGGCCGTCGCCCAGTCCCCCGCGCAGGCCTACAACCCCCTCTTCCTCTACGGTGACACCGGCCTTGGCAAAACGCACCTGATGCACGCCATCGGTCACGCCATCCTCCGCGCCAAGCCCGACACCAAGGT
Source organism: Rariglobus sp. (assembly GCA_029266495.1). Lineage (GTDB taxonomy): Bacteria > Verrucomicrobiota > Verrucomicrobiia > Opitutales > Opitutaceae > Rariglobus. The sequence continues at coordinate 6,954 of JAQSWS010000054.1, forward strand.
CGCCTACCTCTCCACGGAGAAGTTCACCAACGAGTTCATCCAGGCCCTTCAGGAGAACTCCCTCACCAAGTTCCGCCAGCGTTACCGCTGCGTCGACATCCTCCTCGTTGACGACGTCCAGTTCCTCGCCGGCAAGGAGCGCATCCAGGAAGAGTTTTTCCATACCTTCAACGACCTCTTCGAGTCCGGCAAACAGATCATCCTCTCCAGCGACCGCCGCGCCGCCGAGATTCAAAAACTCGAAGCCCGCCTCGTCTCCCGCTTCGAGTGGGGACTCCCCGCCGACATCCAGGCCCCCGACTTCGAGACCCGCCTCGCCATCCTCCGCACCAAGGCCGCGACCCTGAAGTTCAACATCCCCGCCGATGTCGCCAACTTCATCGCTCAACACATCTCCAAGAACATCCGCCGCCTCGAAGGCGCGCTGATCAAGGTCGCCAGCTACGCCACGCTCACGGGCAAGCCCATCGACCTGGCCGCGACCGAGATGCTCCTCCAGGACGTCCTCATGGAGCAGGCGCAAAACCAGCTCACCATCGAGATCATCCAAAAACGCGTCGCCGATCACTATCAGATCCGCCACAGCGACATGACCAGCAAGCGCCGCCCCAACAACATCGCCATCCCCCGTCAGATCGCGATGTATCTGAGCCGCTCGCTCACCAAGCACTCCCTCCAGGAAATCGGTGACGCCTTCGGTGGCCGCGACCACGGCACCGTCATCCACGCCTGCAAATCCGTGGACAACATGCTCGAGCAGGACACCACCGCCCGCGGCGCCATCGAGTTCCTCCGCACGCAGCTCTCGCGTTAAAAGCGCGAAGGCCGGGTTACGCGCCCGGTTGATAGTCTGGAGTGCGGAGCCCGAACTGTTGAGATATGTATCTGTCTTAAGCTCTAGACTCTCAGCTCTGGACTCTTAGCTTCTTCCCTCACCCATGAGCCTCACACCCGAACAAACCGCCGCCGTCTCCAGCTGGGTCGCCGCAGGAGACAATCTCTCCACGATCCAGAAAAAACTCCGCGAGCAGTTCAACGTCGCGCTCACCTACATGGATGTTCGCTTTCTCGTCGATGACCTGAACCTCCAGCTCAAGGATGCGCCCAAGAAAGTGGATGCCAGCGATGTCAGTAAACCCCAGCCCAAAGCCGCTCCCGCTGTGGGTGACGAAACCGGCCTCCCCGGCGAGGAAGACCTCGCTGACGAAGCCCTGCCCCACGGTGGCGGAGTGATCCTTGATGTCGACAGTGTGACCCTCATCCCCGGTGCGATCGCCAGCGGCAAAGTGACTTTCAGCGATGGCGTGACCGGCAAGTGGATCATCGATCATCAAGGTCGCCCCGGTTTCACCGAAGTCAGCAAGCCCGGTTATCGCCCCACGCCCGAAGACGCCCAGTCCTTCATGCGCCAGCTCGAAGCCGAGCTGCAGCGCAAAGGCCTGTAATCAAGTAGACGCGGCATCCTGCCGCGTTTGCCTTCCCCTCTGTCTCTCAGGCACGGCGGCGGTAAATCCACCTTGCTCGACGTAAGGCTCATTCAACTGAGAGGCGGAGCAGCGGGACAAGATGGCGAGTGCATTTCAGTGGTGAACGACCGAGGTTCCCCCGCCCGACGCCTCGATGCCTCGCTGCCCCGAGCCCAATCCAGTTTGTCACTTAATAAGTGACAAACTGGATTGCGGAGACTTCCCAAAGCCTGACCTGCAAGCCTGCGTCCGGTGATCAAGCAGCCCCGGCCGCCACCCGCCAGGCTCGCGGCGTCATGCCCGTATGCGTCCGAAACACCCGGATGAAATACGACGCCGCGCTGAACCCGCACGCCCAGCCCACCTCCGCCACGTTGTAACGCGCGTCCACCAGCAAATCCTTCGCGAGCGCCACGCGTTCCTTCGCAATCCATGTCGTCAACGTCACGCCGCGCTCACGATGAAACTGTCGTGACAGCGTATCCGTCGCGCACCCGACCGACGCCGCCAGCCCCTCCACTGATAATTCGGGCGTCGCGAGCATGGTCCTCGCCAGCTTCTCCGCCTCGCGCACATGCGGCGAGCGCGCGTCACTCACCACCGCCGGCCGGTGCAACTCGCTTAACAACGTGACCAAAAACACCTCGATCAGTCCCGCCACAAAGCGCACGCGGTGCCCCACCGGCACTTTGCCCGCCTCGGCCACTTCGTCCAGATACCGAAACGCCTCCCGCCCCCGCGTGCTCGCCAGTCTCTCGGTGCCCCAGCCTTGGATACCGCGCTCAGGCGTCGCCCTTCCACGATGCAACATAAACCCGTCGCGTGAATGCAGGCAGACCAGCACGCCATAAGGCGTCCGCCGGTCGATCGGCACCTCCGCATGCGGCACTCCTCGCGGCATCACCGCCAGTTCCCCCGTTCGCAACGTAAACCGGTCCCCCGGGCACTCGAACTCCGTCGCCCCGCCCGTCTGCACAAACAGCTCCGGTGTCGGATGGAAATGCGAACGCGGCCTTCGCCGGTGCAACTCCACCGCCTGCGGCACGCGCACCCGCGCCTTCCCCGCACGCAGCCGCGCCAGCGCCGTCTCCAAGTCGCGCTCATAAGCCGCCTGCTGTTCCGAAATATCCGTCATGATCGGATTTTTGCTATAAATCGCGGAGAAATACGATCCCGCTTTATTGCTCCGTCACCGCCCGCCCCGTTGATTGGATGCCGTTTCCCCCCGGGAACGTTCCGCACGCACCCCGGTCCACCCTGCCCGCTTCACATCGTAAAAGTGTTATGAGCCAATCCATCCGCGTCACCGTCTGGGGCGAATTCCGCCACGAGAAAAAGAATCCCAAGGTCGCCTCCCTCTATCCCGGGGGCATGCACGAAACCATCGCCGGATTCCTCCGCGTGAATGCCGATTTCACCGTGCGCACCGCCTGGCTCGATCAACCCGAGCACGGTCTCACCGAGGCCGTCCTCGCCGAAACCGACGTCCTCATCTGGTGGGGCCACATGGCCCATGGTGACGTCCAGGACGCCATCGTCTCCCGCGTCAAAACCCGCGTGCTCGAGGGCATGGGACTCATCGCCCTCCACTCCGCCCACTACGCCAAAATCTTCAAAACCCTTCTCGGCACCACCTGCTCTCTCAAATGGCGCGAGGCGACCGACAAGGAACGTCTCTGGAACATCAACCCCGCCCATCCCATCACCCAGGGCATCGGCGAATACTTCGAGATTCCCTCCGAAGAAATGTATGGCGAACCCTTCGGCATCCCCGAGCCTGACCAGTTGATTTTTATCTCCTGGTTCACCGGCGGCGAAGTCTTCCGCAGTGGCGCCACCTGGCAGCGCGGCAACGGACGCATCTTCTATTTCCGTCCCGGCCATGAAACCTACCCGACCTATCACCAAAAAGAGGTGCAACAGGTGATCACCAACGCGGTCCGCTGGGCTCGCGCCACCGTGTGCATTCCTGACAAGTGCCCCAACGCCAAACCCCTCGAACCGCTCCCCGCCGACCCTGAGGCCGCCTCCCGCCCCACCGTCGGCCACAAATAACGCACCCTCCGCCATTCGATCTGCCTCACCCCTTTAAAACTCCTCGTAGGGCCGTCGCTTGCGACGTGTCGCGCCTGCCCGACGGCATGGCGCAAGAGCCAGCCCTGCACAGGCGTTTGAGTGCGTGATGAAATATTCGGGCCGGTCATTCGTCATTCGTCATTTTCCATCTCCCCCTCCATGTCCTCGCTCCCTCGCAAAAAACCCAAAGCCAAAGCAGCTCCCCTTGTCCGCGTCGCCATCATCGGCACCGGCGGCATGGCCAATCAGCACGCCAAACGCTACAAGGAGATCCCCGGCTGCCAGCTCGTCGCCTGTGTCGACGTCAGCCGCGAGCGCGCCGAAAAATTCGCCGCCGACTACGGCATCCCCGCCGTCTTCGAATCCGTGGATGCGCTCCTCGACGGCGCCCTGTTTGACGCCGTTTCCATCGTGACGCCTGACGGCTTCCACGCCGCGCAATCCATTCAGTGCCTCAAAGCCGGCAAACACGTCCTCTGCGAAAAGCCCCTCGCCCTCAGCCATGCCGACGCGAAAAAGATGGTCGCGGCCGCCAAAAAGGCCGGCGTCATCAACATGGTGAACCTGTCCTACCGTGACTGGCCCGCTCTCCAGGCGGTCGCCTCCGTGGTGCAAGCCGGGGCCATCGGCGAAGTCCGCCATGTCGAGGCCAACTACCTCCAGTCCTGGCTCGCCAGCAAAATCTGGGGCGACTGGCGCACCACGCCCGCCTGGCTCTGGCGCCTCTCCTCGAAACACGGCAGCCGCGGCGTCCTCGGTGACGTTGGCGTGCACATTGTCGATTTCGCCACCTTCCCGGCCGGCCCGATCAAGAGCCTCTACTGCAAGCTCAAGACCTTCCCCAAAGCCCCCGGCAACCGCATCGGCGAATACGTCCTCGATGCCAACGATTCCGCGGTCATGACCGTTGAGTTTGCCAACGGCGCCCTCGGCACCATTCACACCACCCGCTGGTCCGGCGGACACGCCAATCGCCTCTTCCTCAAGATTTCCGGCACCCTCGGCACCGTCGAAATCGACTCGGAACGCTCCACCACCAGCTACAAATTCTGCGCCGGCCAGGACCTCGACAAGGCCCAATGGATCACCGTCGACGTCGATCCGACGCCCAATAACTACACCCGCTTCATCACCAGCATCCAGACCGGTGTGCAGGACCAGCCCGACTTCGCCCGCGGCGCCACCATCCAAAAAGTCCTCGACGCCTGCATCACCTCCGACACCAAGGGCCTGCCCGTCAAAATCTGAGCGACATTAAACGCAAAGACGCAAAGGCACGAAGTTCAACGCCACATCATGGATTCAGAATTCTGAACCTTGGCTTGAATCTTTGCACCTTTGCGTCTTTGCGTTCAAATTCCGTCGTTTGCTCACACCGGCCGCCACGGTTCCATTAACCGCCACACCAGCTCCGACCTCAGGTTCTCGGCCATGAGCAATGTAATGCCTTGGTCGATACCGATCACATCGGTGCCCACCCAGCCGGTCTGCGGATTAAACGCATCGGCAAAACCATACGGTCCGTAAATCCGCTCGCCCCAGCGCGCGTGCATTTCACGCAACGCCGCCAGGCAATCCTGCGGCACGAAGGGCAGCGATCCCGCCACCGCGCACGGCACCACCGTGCCGTCGATGCGCGGATCGACGTTGCCCGCCTTCACCGGCGGCCCGCCCCAGTCGATATAACCCGCCGCTCCGTCCGACGAGGTCAGCCCCCACACGTTTTCCTCGTAGCCGGGAAACTGCCCGCGCAGATCGAAACAAAACTGCTTCTGCGCCCGCGTCGCCGCGCACGCATTGGCAAAGAAATTCACCCCGCTCACCTCGTCCTGGAACGCCCGCCAATCCATCCATGCCGCCGGAAACTGATGCACAAACAGCGGCGCGTGATGCAGGAACCGTTCGCCCGCATAGTCGACCCACGGCTCGCGCCGCCAGGCCGTCCAGGTCGCCGCGGGCACACGCCGCGTCGCGCCATGCACCGCGAACCACGTCATCCCGAAATGCTCCGAGAACTGGTCCCAACTCCACGGCATCATTCCCTTTTCGGGCGTCCACCCATGGCGAATCCGTCCCGCCTCATCGAGCAGCCAAGGCCAGTCCACGCGCGCCTCGATTGCCTGGGCCAGTTCCGCCACCGCCCCGCCGAAATACCGCCCCGCCGACAAGGCGCCAAACACCGCCAGCGCGGTGTCGATGCTGGACGCCTCGCAATTCCACGCGCGCACGCCCGTGCGCATGTCGACAAAATGAAAAAAGAACCCGTGCTCATGTTCCACGTCGCGCCACAACGTCCGCAGCACCCGCTCGGCGCATGCCCGGCACTCGGCCTGCGATTCCCACCCGCGCTCCGCGCCGATCGCCAGCGCGGTCAGCCCAAAGCCCACCGCCGCAATGCTCGCCATGCCACCCGGCTTCGAGCCATCGGCTTTCGCCCGATCCGGGATCAATCCGCTATGCGGATGCGCCGTGTCGAAAAAATACCGGAACGCCCGCCGCTCCACATCTTCAAGAAAAGCGTCATCGCTGGGAAAACTCATAAGATTCGTCCTTTAACCACGGGTTTCACGGATGGGCACGAATAGAAGACCAAGAGGTATCGCTGTCTTGATAAATCTGTGAAATCCGCGGTCAAAATTCAGTCCGCTCAACCCCCGATCAGTTCCAAAAATCCCGCCTCATCCAGCACCGGCACGCCCAGGCTCTTCGCTTTTTCCAGCTTCGAACCCGCCTCCTCGCCCGCGAGCACGTAATGCGTTTTGCGCGAGACGCTGCCGCTCACCTTGCCCCCGGCTGCTTCGATTTTTTCGGTGGCCTGCTCCCTCGACAGGGTCGGCAGCGTGCCCGTGAGCACCACGGTCTTCCCTGCCAGCGCCCCGCCTGCCGCACCCTCCGCCGGCGGTGTCGGCGTCAAACCCGCCGCCTGCAGATCCGCCACCAGCGCACGATTCGCCTCGTCGTTGAACCAAGCCCTCACCGCCTCGGCGGTTTTCTCACCGAAACCTTCGATCTGCACCAGGTCGTTCAACGACGCCTCCGCCAGCGCGTCCAGTGAGCGGAAACGACGCGCCAGATCTTTCGCCGACGCCGCGCCAACCTGTGGAATACCCAGTCCGTGAATCACCCGCCACAAATCCGCCGTGCGTCGCGCGGCGATTCCGTTGATCAAATTCGTTGCCCATACCTCGCCGGATTTTTTCAACGGCAGCAGGTCGGCGACTTTTAATCTAAACAGGTCGGGCAGGGTCTTGATGAGATGCTGGGTGAGCAACAAGTCCACGACCTCCTCGCCCAAACCGTCGATGTCGAGCCCCGCCTTGGACGCAAAGTGCCCGATCTTGCGGCGCACTTTTTCCGGGCACACCGGATTGGGGCACATCCATTTCACACCGCCCTCCTCGCGCACGAGTTTCGTGGCGCACACCGGACACTCGCTGGGAAAAACGTAGGCTTCGCAGTGCGGTGGACGCTTCTCCAGGAGCACTTGCACGACGGCCGGAATGATTTCGCCGGCTTTCTCCACCAGCACCGCGTCGCCCACGCGCACGTCCTTGCGGGCGATTTCGTCCGCGTTGTGCAGCGTGGCGCGCTTCACGGTCGTGCCGGCGAGCAACACCGGCTCCAGCTCGGCCACCGGCGTGACCGCGCCCGTGCGACCCACCTGCAACGTGATCGCGCGGATGCGTGTCTCGGCGCGATCCGGAGCAAATTTATAGGCGCACGCCCAGCGCGGGGACAGTTTGCGCGCCGCCTGGCCGGCCCCGCGATAACCGACCACCCCCTGCTGCGTAAACGCGTCGAGTTTCACCACCGCACCGTCGGTGGCATACGCGAACCCGCGTCGCATGGCATCGAGTGCGCCGATGGCCGCCCAGACCGCGTCGATTCCGCGAACCGACCAGAATTTTTCCACCACGGGCAAACCCCACGCGCGCACCTGCGCCTGAAACGAAGATTGCGAATCGAAGCCCGTCGGCGCCGGCTCACAGGCGCCAAGCCCGTAGAGCACAATCTCCAGCCGGCGCGTGGCGACGAGTTTTGAGTCGAGTTGCTTGAGCGTGCCCGCCGCGAGATTGCGCGGGTTCGCGTAGAGAGCCTCGCCCAATTCCTCCTGCACTTGATTGATGCGGCGAAACTCCTCGTCGCGCAAAAACACCTCGCCGCGAATTTCGATCAGCCCGGGCAGGGGCGGCGCGAGCAGATCGTCGGCGGGCATGAGAACGTGCGGCAGTCCGCGGATCGTGCACACGTTGGCGGTGACATCATCGCCTTCCTCCCCGTCGCCGCGCGTGACCGCACGCGTGAGTTTTCCCTTTTCGTAAGTGAGACTCACCGCCACGCCGTCGATCTTGGGCTCGACCGTGTAGGCGAGTTCCGTCGTGCCGAGCGCCTTGACGAGCCGCGCATCGAACTCGCGCAATTCCTCCTCGTCATACGTGTTGTCCAGCGTGGTCATGGCCTGCCGGTGCTTCACGCGGACAAAGCCCTCGCTGCGGTCGTCGCCCACGCGCTGGGTCGGAGACTCGCCAATCGCCAGTTCGGGGAACTGCACCTCCAAACCGGCCAGCTCCCTCTTCAGCGCATCATACTCGAAATCGGTGATCTCCGGTTGCGCCTGCCGGTAGTAACGCTCGTCGTGACGGGCGAGTTCGGTGCGAAGGGCGGCGATGCGGATCTGGGCCTCGGCGTGCGTCATGGTTCGCCTTCAGTTGGCATGGGTGCGGGCGATTTTTCAACCTGCGGCTTTCGCCGGAAGAGCGGCATTTCCAACAAATGCCGATACCACGCCCAAAGTTGGTAAAGCGACACCGCCAGGACCGCACCCACCGTATCGGCGACCCAATCGGCCACCTCCACGCTGCGGCCGACCGTAAAACTTTGGCGGATTTCATCGATCGCACCGTAGGAGGAAGTCAGCAGAATCGCGAACCACACCCATCGCCGCCGATGGAAGCTGCGCCCCACCAGAGTCGCGATCAGCCCAAAGACCAGCGCATGGGCGATCTTGTCAAAATTAACGATGCCCGGCGCGGCCACGTGACTTTGTCCCGAGGCCAGAAAGACCGTCCCGGCCACGGCGACCGCCCACAACCAGTGCCCCGCCGGCCGTCGGGCGGCCGGCATCATGCTGACGGGAACATGTGGAGGAGCCTTGGACATAAAAAAGCCCCACACAATGTGAGGCTGAAAACCGGGGAAAATGGTCGGGATGGTGAGATTCGAACTCACGACCTCTTGCACCCCATGCAAGCGCGCTACCAGGCTACGCTACATCCCGACTAAGGAGGGGTCAGGAAGCCGGACGCCCGGGCCGGAAGCAAGCGGTTTTTTCATCTTTGCACCGCAGGGTTCCCGGCCAAGGCAACCTCCTCCGGCTCAACGTGCGAGCCGCACGACCTTGCCCGACCGGGTCGTCACACTGAGTTCCTGGTCGGAGGAGCGAATTACCAGGGCGGTATAATCCTCGCCATCAACGGAGGTGAGCGTGCGGATATAACGGTCCCGTCCCGGGCCGACCAACTCGTTATAATAGGCGACATCCTTGCCGCTTTCCAACATGTGCTGCTGCGCGGCTGCGTCCAATTGCCGCAGGTTGTTGATAATCGTTTTTTCCTGCGAAGCGACCCGCACCTTTTGAAACGCCGGGATCGCCATCGCCGCCAGCACGCCGACGGTGACCGGGTTGTAGACGCCGATCATGGCAACATCCTGCTTCAGCGACCGGTGCCAGCGGGCGCGATAGAGAATACCCTCCGGCAGATTGATGCGCACCGCCACCAACGGCTGGGTGGGGGCGGGCAGACTGCCCAGGACAAAATCCACTCCGCGCACGGCTTCGGGAGGAAGCTGCGGGTTCAGCGATTTGAGCCGCTTCAGCTGCGTAAACAACCGGGGGCTCACATAAGTCAAACCATTGCCCTGCCCGCCCAGCTCGGCCAGTGCCTCGCGGAACGCGGGCGCTTGCGCCAACCCGTCGGTGCGTGCCAGTGAATCCCGCAAAAACGCGATATCGGAAGCGATGTAGAGCGTGGTCCCCTCCACCGCCAGCACCGGCTGGACGCCCTCGACCGGCGACGGTTGTGACACGGTGTAAATCTTCACCGCACCCTCCTGCGAGGCGGTGAAAAGCGGCAGCTTGGCCAGCGCCGGCTCGATCGACAGGCCCAGCCCGTCCACCCGCGCCAGAAACTGGAAGGCCGGGATCGTAAACGGCTGCGGTCCCGGGATCGTCAACGTCCGCTCCGGATCGGTGCGCAACACGAGGGTCGCCCGTCCCTTGAGGCTCTTGATCACTCCCAGCGGCGTCACGCCCAGTCCCGACGCGTCAGCTTGTAGTTGAGCTTCGAATACCCCCGCCAGCGGCTCGCCTGCCACGCGGACCACCAGGGCGCGCACCGCCGCATAAAGCGCGGCGGCATCGATATCGGATTCCGCATACAAATCGGCGTCCGCCGGAGCAAGACGTGCATGGGTGAATTCGGCGGGCTTGTCCCCGAGGCCGGACAACAATCCGCGCCGCCCCTCGGGCGTGTGGAGATAGACGCGGTTGCTAAAACCACCGCCGGCGGTCGCCACCGAGCTCAAGCCGATCGCACGAACGTCGTTGAAACCGAGTTCGGTCAGGATCTGCGCAAAGTCCTGCTTGAGAAAAGGGGCCGCCATCGGCTGCTGCTCGGCCACGGTGTCGGCCAGGGTGCGAAGATACGGGGCCACCTTGAGAATGTCCCCGTCGATATCGGCGTAGCCATAGAGCGTGCCACCCAGCTCAAGCTGGGAGTTCACCGCGGCAAAATGCCTGCTGCGCGCAGTCTCGGGAACAAGCGCCACGGACCCGGATTCGGTTTTTTTTGCCTGGGGCTTGCACCCCGAAAACAGCATGGCAAGAGCCAGCGCACCGGTAACGACGAGGGTAGGTTTCATCGCTTCAAACGCTTGTGCATCGCACTCTGCGACAAAAGCAGAAACCGCCGGGCGCTTGCATTATTTGCCCGCAAACCGGACTGGAAAACTTCGCAATCAGCCGGAGGGATAGGGCGGGGTTTGGCGGCAAAGAAAAAGCCCCGCCGCCGGTCCATGATCAAAAAATGGTGCCCGGGGTCGGACTCGAACCGACAAGTCTTTAGAGGACGGCAGATTTTGAGTCTGCTGCGTATACCAATTTCGCCACCCGGGCGGGGATGCGAAGCGAGCCGCCAAGCTACGTCCGCCCCCGGGCTTGTAAATCGAAAACTCCAGCGTTCCACTCGCCGCCATGTCCGATTTTCGCGTCTTCGCCCCCGCGCCCGTCCAAGGGACGATCTCCCTTCCCCCCGGCGAATCGCATCACCTCGTCACCGTCAATCGCGCGCGCGCCGGCGACACCGTCATCGCGTTCGATGGGCGTGGCACCGAGTGGACGTGCGAACTGACCGATGCCCGCAAAGCCGGTGCGACGTTGCGGGTGACGGCCCTGCACACCCGCGCCCCCCTGCCCTGCGCGATCACGCTCGCCCAGGCATTGCCCAAGGGCGGCGTGATGGACGACATCGTGCGCCACGCCACCGAACTGGGCGCCGCCCGCATCGTCCCATTGGAAACCGAACGCACCCAGGTCCATCTCGACGGCGACCGCTCGGACAAAAAAATTGAAAAGTGGCGCATCGTCGCGCTCGAGGCAGCCAAGCAATGCGGCAACCCCTTTCTTCCCGAGATCACCGCCGTGCAACCACTCGCCGCGTTCCTTGCAAGTGACGTGACGCGCGGAGCGCAACTGAAGCTGGTCGCCAGCCTCCACCCCGGTGCACGCCCGCTGCGTGAATGCACAACCGTGTTCCGGTCGGAACACGGTTGTGCACCGGCGACGGCAGTCTGGCTCGTCGGTCCCGAGGGGGATTTTTCTCCCGCGGAGATACAGGCCGCGCAGGCGGCCGGGTTCATCCCTGTGACACTCGGGCCGCTGGTGTTGCGCTGCGACACCGCCGCGACCGCCGCGATCAGTGTTTTGAATTACGAATTGGGCGGGTGACGTTCGTCCGCACGACGACGGCGCATTGATATCTGCCCGACCCGGGCTCTTCGCCAGCCCTCACGCATCAGCTCGCGTGCACAACTGTGTCCCGACCGGAACATCGTTGTGCATCAAGGAAAGCCGTGTGGTTTGTCGCCCCCAAGGGCGCTTTTTTCGCCGGCTGAGGTGCAGACTGCCTGCCGGCGGGGTCATCCTGGGACGCTCAAGCACTGGTGCTGCGCCGCGACGCGCATGGCTCCCGTAGCGTGCATCAGCAGATGCGTCCGCGTTTGCCGGCCGTCGAATGCCCGATCGGCTTCGGGCCGATCCATCGCTCGTCGGCGGGCTCACTGGCCCGCTGGTAACGCGTGTCGCTCGACAGGCGAATCCGGTCCGTCGTGTTGTCCAGCGAACCGTGGATCATCGTCATATTGAAGGTGACAAAATCGCCGATGCGCCACTCATGCGCCGTCAGCCAGCGTGTTTTAAATTTCTCGGGAAGCGTGTCGCTGCGCTCGGAAAGCCAGCCGCTGTGTTTCCATTTACCCGCTTGGGCAAGGGCCGCGTCCTTGGGCCGGTTTTCGCAATATGCGTCCACGTCCACTTCGAGGTAGTGCTTGATCCGCGCCGCCTGCAGATGTGAACGCTCCAGCAACATCAGGCCTCCGACCTCAAGGGGAACATTGCCGTAAGGAATCCAACACGTGAGCAGGTTCGGCGTGCCGCGGCTCATGTAAACCCAATCGCAGTGGGCTTGAGTGCCCTGGCCGGGGCCCACGGCACGAAGCCACTTGAAATCGAAAGCGCGGACCTTTTCCCCAAACAAGCCTTCGTAAAAGCCGAAGATTTCCGATCCGAAAACCACGCGGTCGATGGCCGCGTTGTTCTCGGTGAGATCGGGCTTGAACGCGGTGCGACGCGCCGGGTCCGCATGCGCAATGCCATCGATCGGATCATGGTCGGGGTGGAGCAGTCCCTGGGCGGAAAGGCGGTCGGTCAGCGAGCGACGGGCATCCATGATCATGTCCGGATCAAAGAATCCCGGCATGTAGAGATAGCCTTCCTCCTGAAGCCGCCTGCGCAGTTCATCCGGATCGCCGAGCGCGTCGTTGGAGGCAGAGAGGAAACCAAAGCTTTCGGCCCGGAGATCGAGTTCATGGCCGCGGGCAAGCAGACGGGTGGGAAGCGGACGGTCGACAAGCGTGTTCATAAGCGGGAGGTGATAACCGAAGTTTATCATACGCATGAGCGCCGATACATGCATTGACTGGTAATTAACTTGTGCATTGTGGTAAACCCGTGCCCACCGCAGCCCGCCTCCGCTTTCATCTCGCCGACACCGGAACGACTCCGGCCGGGCGTATTCACGAAGCCGCCGAGATTAAGGGAGGCCCGGGCACCGGTTGGGACCGGCCCCGGTATTTCCCGGTTCGAGCGATGGTTCTACTTGTGCAGGGTGGCGGAGTCTATCGCGATACGCGTGGCACGGAGGCGCGGCTCGGTCCCGGGGATCTCCTGTTGGTGAGCCCCGAACTCGGCCACTGCTACGGACCCGGAGAAGGACAAGACTGGCACGAATACTATGCGACGTTCGAAGGAGCTTTATTCGATGCGCTGGAGACCTGCGGCGTGCTTGATCCTGCGCGACCACTATGGCGGCTCGGTGATCCCCGTCCGTGGCGCGAGCGCTTTATCAGGCTGTTCCCTCCGCCGGGTCCGGGAGGAAGCCGGCCCAACGCCCATGAACAGCTCGGTGGATTGACCTCGTTTCTTCTGGCGGCGGCGGAACAATGCCCGACGCCCGTGCCCGCGGCAGGCGCTCCCGCGTGGCTGGCGCACGCAACCGGCCTCCTGGCCGCGCCGGGCGAAGAGGCGGCCGATCTTCGCAAGGTATCAAAGACCTGCGGGCTCGGTTACGAAAGCTTCCGCAAGCAGTTCACCGCGCTGATCGGCGAAAGCCCCGCGGCTTATCGGCGGCAGGTCTTGATTGCCCGGGCTCAACGGCTGATGCGAGAGCGTAACCTGCCAGACCGGGCCATCGCCGCCGCACTGGGATTTTGCGACGAATTTCACTTTTCAAAAACCTTCAAACGCGTCGCCGGTGCGAGCCCGCGCGTCTGGCGGACTCGTCATCTGTCGGGCTGAAGCTGCGCAAGAGACCCGGCCGTTTCACTCCGCGATCAACAGCAGGGTCGCTCCGTCACCAGACCAGCAAGCCGCCCGCGAAGGTCAGTCCCGCACCGACGGAACAGAAGATGATCTTGTCACCGGTTTTGAAGATGCCTTCCTCCGCCGCCCAACCGAGCGCCATCGAAACGGAGGCGCCCGAGGTGTTGCCGTATTTGGCGATTGTCACCACGAACTTTTCAAAGGGAATGCCCACGCGTTTGCCGACGGCGCGCAGGATGCGCTCGTTGGCCTGGTGGGGCACGATCCACGCGATCTCGTCGGGCTTGAGCCCGTGCCGTTTCATCGCGTCCTCGATCTCATTCGCGAAGGCGATGACGGCACTTTTGAAGACGGCGCCGCCATCCATCTGGAGATAAAAATCGTCGCGGTCACTGCCGTCTGCACTCGGCACCGGACGGTTCGCTCCGCCACCCGGACGCTGGATCGCCTCGAAAGCCGTGGCATCCCCGGACAACGCCATGCGGTGCAGTCGATGCCCGCCGGGAGCATCGGTGAGAATCGCCGCGCCCGCGCCGTCGCCGAAGAGAAAAGCGGTCTCGTGATCGTTCGGATTGGTGATGCGCGAGAGCAGCTCGGCGGTGACCACGATGACATTTTTCGCCGTGCCGCCGCGAATGAATGCGCGGCCGACTTCGAGGGCATAGAGCCAGCCCGAGCAGGCGGCGTTGACGTCAAAGGCGAGTGCCTTGGGACAGCCCAGGAGTTTTGCCAGCGCGCTCGCCATGGAAGGCACGGGCTGGTCGGGAATGATCGTCGCCAGAATGATGCCGTCGATCTGCGAGATATCGAGGCCGGCCTGCGCCAGCGCGTGCCCGACGGCGACCGAAGCAAGCTTGGTGGCGGACTCGTCCGGATCGGCATAGCGGCGCTCATGGATGCCGGTGAGCTTGTGCATCTCCGCCTCGGTGCGGCCGGGAAACGCCTTCAAAATCTCGCTCGTGGGACGAATGTTTTTCGGCACGGCATAACCCACGCCGGCGATGCAGACGGTTTCTGCGCCCGCGGCGGGCGCGGACGATGAGAGTTGAGAGCTGAGAGTTGAGAGACCGGCGCTGGCGGCCTTGGGGTTAGCTGCCAGGTAGGCGGCGATATCGTCGCCGGAAACACGCCCGCCGGGGCCGGTGGCCGTGATGCCGGTGATCGTCGCGGGATCAAGGCCGGCTTCCTGCGCGAGCTTGGCGGCGCGAGGCGTCCATTGAAGACCGGTGGAGACCGCGGCGGGCTTGGGCGCGGCGTTCGCGGCGGAGGCGAGGGTCGCAGGCGCAACGGACACCGGCGCCGGAACCACGGGCGCCGCGGGGACGGCACCTTTGACCTGCAGGTTTTTCAGCGAAATATCCGCCGTCTGAATGCGCAGGAAAGGGGCGCCACTGGGCAGGATGTCACCCGCGCGGGCTTGCACCGTCTCGATCACGCCATCGCAAGGAGCTTCAAACTCGAATACCGATTTATCGCTCTCCAGCTCGGCGATTTTCTCGCCCTTGGTGATGCGTGCGCCAGGGACGACCTTGATGTCGATCACAGTGAGTTCGCTGACCGTCGCTCCCATGGAAGGGATCGGCACGTCGATGAGAAAATTGTCCATCAGGGTTGAAATTGAGGTGTCACTCTTGGCAACGCGCCGCACGCGGTCAATGGCGGAGCCCGGAGCTCCTCAGGACCGCGCCAGCTTCCAAAAGGCGAGACACTTCGCGAGGAGTGCCTCAAGCTGATCGAGCGGCACCATGTTGGGACCATCACTGAGGGCGTTGTCGGGATCGGGATGGGTTTCGAGGAAGAGACCGTCCGCGCCCGCCGCAAGCGCCGCGAAAGAAAGCGTGGGCACGAACTCGCGCTGGCCGCTGCTCTTGCCGCCCCCCGCGCCGGGCAGCTGCACGCTGTGCGTCGCGTCGAGGATCACGGGATAACCGTTCTTCGCCATGATCGGGAAGCCGCGCATGTCGACCACGAGGTTGTTGTAACCGAAGGTCGCGCCGCGCTCGCATTGCCAGATCTCGGCGGCGCCGCCGTGCTTCAATTTGCCGACGACGTGAACCATGTCGTTGGGCGAAAGGAACTGGCCTTTCTTCACGTTGACGACCTTGCCCGTCGCGGCGGCGGCGAGAAGCAGATCGGTCTGGCGGCAAAGGTAGGCGGGGATTTGCAACACATCGCACACCGCGGCGACGGGCGCGCACTGGTCGCTCTCGTGAACATCGGTCACGCAGGGCAGGCCATAGTCCTTTTTGACAAGGGCATGAAGCGCGAGGCCCGCCTCGAGTCCCGTGCCGCGACCGCCGGCGATCGATGTGCGGTTGGCTTTGTCGAAGGAGCCCTTGAAAACGAGGTTCAACTCGGGATGGCGGGAGCGGATCGCGATCAGTTTTTCGGCGACGGCACGCACGACCTTCTCGTTTTCGAGCGAACAAGGACCGGCGAGAACGAGGAGTTTTTTAGAGTCGAAGAGCGGCATGGGAATTTGATTTTAACGCAAAGACGCCAAGCGCGAAGCTCGGAACCTGGCGAATGAGGCACTCAGTCCTTCTTCTTCGCGACCTTTGCGCCTTTGCGCCTTTGCGTTGAAGGCTTGGAGTCCCTGGCCTTGCCGCCTTTTTTATTTTTCAACGCCGCCGCGATGAACGCGGCGAAAAGAGGATGCGCCTTGTTGGGCTTTGACTGGAATTCGGGGTGGAACTGCACCGCGAGAAACCACGGGTGGTCCTTGATCTCGACAATCTCGACCAGGTTACGGCGCGGGTTGATGCCGCTGATGACAAGCCCGCCGCGCTGGAGCTGGCCGACATAGGCGTTATTGACCTCAAACCGATGGCGGTGGCGCTCGCGGATGCTGGGGGACTTGTATGCTTTGGCGGCGAGCGTGCCCGGCGTGAGGGCACACTCGTAACTGCCGAGACGCATGGTCGCCCCCTTGTCGATGATGTTCTTCTGCTCCTCCATCATGTTGATGACGGGATGCGGGGCGTTGGCGTCGAACTCGGTGGAGTTGGCACCCTTCAGCTTGAGAACATTGCGGCAGTATTCGATGACCGCGATCTGAAGACCCAGGCACAGGCCGTAGTAGGGAATCTTGTTTTCGCGCGCGTATTTCGCCGCGGCGATTTTGCCCTCGGTCCCGCGATCGCCGAAACCGCCGGGGACGAGGATGCCGTCGAGGTTTTTGAGAATCGAAAGGCCGTTCTTCTTCTCAAGATCCTCGGCATCGATGCGCACGATGTTGACGCGGGTGTTGTTCGCGATGCCGGCGTGCGTGATGGATTCGTAGACGGATTTGTAGGCGTCCTGCAGTTCGATGTATTTGCCGACCACGCCGATCTTCACCTCGTGCGCGGGGTTCTTCACGCGGCGCACGATCTCCTCCCAGATGTTTTTGGCCGAGGCGGGATTCTTGAGCCCGAACAGATCGATCACGAGATCGTCCATCCGCTCCTTCTGCAATGCCAGCGGCAGTTCGTAAATGGAGTCCACGTCCCCGCACTCGATCACGGCCTTCACTGGCACGTTGCAGAACATGGAGATCTTGTCGCGCAAACCGGCCTCCAGCGGATGATCACAACGGCACACCAGGATGTCCGGCTGGATGCCGATCTCGCGCAGCTTGGCGACGGATTGCTGGGTGGGCTTGGTCTTCAATTCACCGGCGGCCTTCAAGTAGGGCACCAGCGTGACGTGGATGAAAATGCAATCGGTCGGTCCCACTTCGAGGGCGAACTGACGCATGGCCTCGAGAAACGGCAGTCCTTCGATGTCGCCCGTGGTGCCGCCGATCTCGGTGATGAGCACGTCGACGTCCTTGCCGCCGGCGTAGATACGTTCCTTGATCTCGTTGGTCACGTGCGGAATCACCTGCACGGTCTTGCCGAGGTAAACCCCCCGCCGCTCCTTCGCGATCACGTTTTCGTAAACCTGACCCGAGCTGAGCGAGTTGAGCTTGGAGAGCTTGCCGCTCGTAAAACGTTCGTAGTGCCCGAGGTCGAGGTCGGTCTCCGCACCGTCCTCCAACACATAGACTTCGCCATGCTGGAAGGGGCTCATCGTGCCCGGATCCACGTTCAGGTAGGGGTCGAACTTCTGGATGCGCACGGTCAATCCGCGCAGTTCCAGCAGAGCGCCCAGCGCAGCCGCCGTCAGGCCTTTGCCCAACGACGAGACCACTCCGCCTGTCACGAAGATGTATTTCATCGGTGAGAAATAGGGGGCGCCGCGAAAGCGTGACAAGCAAAAGCTCGCCCTATCTCGCACCCCGGCCTAGGCCCACAACCAAAGTGCAAACGCCCCCGTCGCCCCGGCGAACGCCATCAACGCCATCAGGTAAACCGACCATTTCAAAATCTTGGCGACAACCCACACGACCGCCCCCGCCGCCAGCGCAAACGATGCCAGCACCAGTCCGGGCGGATAGGCACGGAGCGGTTGGAGCCAGGAATCGATCAACGACATCGCCCCACACAAACCACCCCGCATGTATCCGCCAAGCCTGCGATTTACCCGCTTGCGCCCCGCCTCCCCGCACCTGACAAAGTGATGCATTCGCTCCAACTTACCCATGCAATCCACCCCCCAAGTCCTCGCCTGGCTCACCTGTGACGGTGTGCATGTCGACCCCGGCACGGGCAAGCACACCATTCTCGGTGTCTTCTCGAACATCCGCGGCCGCAGTTTCCCGTCGTCCATCCCTTCATGGTCTGGTTCCTCACGCTGAGTGACGTCCCCTCCGGGCAGCACAAGATCAAGATCTCCCTCGGCATCGACGCCACCGATACCCAGCCGTTGATCGAACGCACGTTCGAGTCCCAAAGCCCCCTCCA
>JAQSWS010000143.1 GCA_029266495.1 Rariglobus sp.
CCCATCCCTGGCGCGTTGCCTCGCCGAAGCCCCCGCAAAAGGATCCCGTCCACCCCGCCTTGCGTCGCATCGACCCCGCCCCACCCGCCGCCAACGATCCACGCTGAATCCACCATCATGGACGACGCCTATCCCGAGAGCATCCCACTGGAAATAGACCGCCCCCTTCTGCAGCGTTACCTGAGGGCGAAATGGCTGTTGTTCTGGTTGATCGGACTCGGTTCGCTCGGAGCAATGGCCGGCTTTGCCCGGGCTGGCAACCACCTGGAGGAAAGCGGCAGGCTTTCCATAACGGAAATAGCAGCCGTGATCGCCCGTGGAGTCGGCATGGGGCTGCTTTATGCCTTCATCGCTGCCGTGGTGTTCTACCTCGTGCTGAGCCATCGACAGGCCGCACGCTATGCCCGCAGCCTCGATGTGACTGTGGAGGGTCCGTTCCTTCGGATCCGCTACGAGCTTCTGGCTCGTGTAGATCGGAAACTGCATTTTCGAAACATCATGGATTATTCCGTGATCGAGAGTGCCTTTATGAGACACATGGGAATCGCCGTGCTTCAGATGTCGGTCCCCGGTCCCCAGGCGCAAAGCCTCTTGCAGATCGCAGGGATCAAAAATTGCCTGACCGCACGCGACATGCTCGCCGACATCGATCGCCTGCGGGAAAATAAATGATGCCTGTCAGGCGCGCATCATGATCGTGTGGGCGAGATACCCGCCCTGCCCTCCAATCAGATCACGAACGGATTAAACGTCCGTTCGTTTTTTATGGTCGTCAACGGACCGTGTCCGGGCGCCACCGCAGTTTCCTCCGGAAGCTCCAGCATGCGCTTCACGTGGCGCTTCAATCGCTCGCTGCAAAAATAAGCCCCGCCAATCGAGCCGGCGAAAAGAATGTCACCCGAGATCAACACCGACCGGCCCGCAGGCGCCCCCGCCGCCCTCACCACATAACAATTATGAGCCTCGGCATGACCGGGCGTGGCGAGTGTTTCGACCTCGAACATCCCGAGCTTCAGGCGGCTGCCTTCTTGCAGCGCCACCGCCCCCGGAATCACCGCGCCCACCGGACCGAACACCGGAACCGGTCCAAACCGCCGCTGCACGTCGTCCAGCCCGGCGAGGTGCTCCGTTTCGGGATGTGTGATAAAAATTGCATCCAGTTGCCGTATTCCCGCCGGCCACACGCTGCGCAACACCTCGGCATCTCCTCCGGCGTCGAAGAGAACGCATAGCGGTAATCCAGCGCATCGCGGATTTTCTCCGATGGCACGCCGGCGCGCGCCGCGAGCGCATCCTCGCTCAACCCGGCACAACGCATCGCCTTCTCCAGGACGTCACCCAGCTCGTCCTCCAGCGGTGCGTGTTCGATGACCATGCCGCGAGTGTGCAAACGTTTCCGCACGCCGCAAGCCGGTGGACGACCCGGCGTCCGGAGTTTTGGGGCAAGGCGCATGAACTCGTATGTCAAAGAGCCTTTCTCCTACGCCCACGGAAACAAGGGAGAGCCTGGAATTCAGGATGAATCTTCTGCGCCTTCCGCAACAGGCCCCTGAACATCCGTTTTTAAAGGCCTAAAATTGGTTTTGTTTTTTCGCGGCACGCCGCCCAGCGTCGACGCTCACATTATGGATTCATCGCAACAGGAAGTGCTCGATATCTTCACCCGCACGAAGGCGCTGCTCACCGGCCATTTCGTTCTGCGCTCCGGCCTGCACAGCGGCCACTATTTCCAATGCGCGCAGGTCTGCCAGCGCATGGACGCGGTCACGCGTCTTGCCGAGTTGCTCCTGCCGCGGTTGAAGCCTTTAAATTTCACAACCGTGCTCGCTCCTGCGATGGGCGGCCTGGTGATCGGCCAGGAAGTCGCCCGCCAGACCGGCGCCCGCTATATCTTTGCCGAAAAGGAAAATGACCGTCTGGTGCTGCGTCGTGGCTTCAAGTTCGCTCCGGGTGAAAACGTCTTGATCGTCGAGGACGTCGTCACGCGCGGCGGCCGTGTGCTGGAATGCATCGACATCGTGAAAAAGGGCGGCGGCGTCCCGGTCGCGGTCGCGATGCTCGTGGACCGCAGCGCGGGCACGATGCGTTTCGAAATCCCGGCGATTTCCCTGCTTGAGCTAAGCTTTCCCACCTACCCCGCCGACCAGGTGCCTGCGGCGCTCGCCGCCATCCCGGTCGAAAAACCGGGCAGCTGACATTAAAACTCCGTTTGCTTCGCAAAAAAAGGCCGCCGAAGAAATTCGGCGGCCTTTTGGCTGTTCAAGGTTGTGAGGTGCTCAGGCAACCGGCGCGGCGGCCGGCTTGGGGGCTGCGGGCGGGACGAGTCCGCCGGTGCCCACCTTGTGGAAGGTTGCGTCGGAGGGCAGGATCACGCGTTCGCAGAAATCGCCAAAGCGTTCTCCCTCGTTGCGCTCTTTGGCGTAGCGCTTGATCACGGGTTCAAGAAGCTTGACGGAGTCCTCGATCGTGATGCTGGGCGAAACGAGGCGGTTGAGCCGCGTGCCGTTGTAGGCGGCGCCCAGGTAGAGGGCGTATTTATTGGGCGCTTTGCCGACGAATCCAATCTCGGCCAGATAGGGACGCGCACAGCCGTTGGGGCAACCCGTCACGCGGAGGCTGATGGCATCTTCATGCAAGCCGGCCTCATCAAAAACAGTTTCGAAACGGGCGAGGATATCGGGGAGCGCGCGCTCGCTCTCGGCGAGGGCAAGACCGCACGTGGGCAGCGCCACGCACGAAAGCGCGTTCAGGCGCAGGCCGGAGCGGGCGTTTTCCTTGTCGAGGCCGTAACGGGCCAGGATCGCCTCGATCACGGGCTTCTCCCGCTCGCTGATGCCGGAAATGGTCACGTTCTGCGACGGAGTGAGGCGGAAGTCGCCACGATGCATCTGGGCGATTTCGCGGAGTGCGGTCTTCATCGGCCAGCCGGCGCGGTCAACGATACGACCCGAGAGAATGTGCAAACCGTAGAACCAGCTGCCGTCGGCGTTCCGGTGCCAGCCGTGCGGATCCTGAATGGTCTTGAAGACCACGGAACGAGCGGGGGCAAACGTGACGCCGCTGCGCTTCTCCACCTCGGCCTTGAACCACTCGATGCCGCGATCCTCGATCGTGTATTTGAGGCGGGCATGCTTGCGATTGGTGCGGTCGCCGAAGTCGCGCTGGGTCGTGAGCACGGCCTCGCCCACCTTGTTGACGAGATCGCGGGTGATGAAGCCGATGGTGTCGGCCAGACGCGGAAAGGTATCTTCGTTGCCGTGGCTCATGCCGAGACCGCCGCCAACCGTCACGTTGTAACCGAGGAGCTTGCCGTCCTCAACGATGGCGATGAAGCCGAGATCTTGTGAATACACATCCACGTCATTGGTGGGCGGAACCGCAAAACCCGTCTTGAATTTGCGTGGCAGGTAGGTGCTGCCATACATCGGTTCGTTCTCCGGTTCGCCGCCGGCGACAAGTTCCTCATCGAGCCAGATCTCGTGGTAGGCGCGGGTCTTGGGAAGGGCGTAGTCGCTCCAGTGTTTCGCGTCTTGATAAACCTGCTCAAGGGCGGGCGACTGCTCGGGATTGACCGGGGCCATCACGTTGCGGTTCACGTCGCCACATGCGGCGATCGAGTCCAGCAGCACTTGGTGCATGTGCTGGATGAGGGGCTTCATGTCACCCTTCAGAACGCCGTGAAACTGAAAAGTCTGGCGGGTCGTGATGCGCAGCGACGGCGAGGCAAGCTCACCCGCGAGCTTGTCGAGCAACAGCCATTGCTGGGGCGTGGCCTTGCCGCCGGGAAGGCGCACGCGAAGCATGAAGGAATAGGCCTTGTCCTTGCCGGCTTTCTTCAGGGCGATGCGCTGGTCGCGATCATCCTGCTGGTAAAGGCCGTGGAATTTCGTGAGCTGTTCGCTGTCGGCCGAAACCGTGGCGGTGGAGGCATCGGCGAATTCCGCCTTAAGATTGCCGCGCAGGTGGCGCGAAGCGGTTTTGATGCCTTCGTTGGCTACGAGTGGCTTGGGGGCCGCAGAGTCAGTGGTCATGGTGAGGGGATCAACGTGCAGCCAGTAACCCCATCCTTCAAGCGGGAAAATAGTTTGTTAGGTAAGTTACTGCTAATTCAATCTCAACCTTATGGCAGGAGCGGGCTAACCGATGTTTTACCTGCCAAAATTTCATTCGCCGCACGCAAGCCGCTCTCGATCGCACCGTGCACCGTGCCGATTTTTTCGGCCGTGGCTTCGCCCGCAAAAAATAGTGTTCCCGCCAGCGGCTTGGCCAGCTCCGCCGGACCGCCTTCGTTGCCCACCACTGGATAGCTATAGGCTCCGCGCGCATAGGGGTCGCCGTGCCAGTCATGTGCCCTCCATCCGGAGACCTGCTCCCTGACTGCATGCGGGGGCACCCCAAGGATCGACGCGAGGGATAGCAGTGCCGCGCGCACCTGCTGTGCGGGTGGCAGGCCCACCACGGCCGCGGCCTTCTCACCCCCCGACCACGCCGTCCAAAGTGGCGCCGGCGTGAGCGCCCACCACACCGGAAAGGTTTCCTCCGGAGCATTGAGGAAACCGGTGAAACGCCCCTTCCCATCACGCAAGTGTCCCGGCACGAGTTTCCAAAAGCCCGGGCGAAAACGAAACGTAATCCGTGCCACCTGACCCCAGCCGAGCCGGTCGATCAGCGCCTGTTTCTCACCCAGTCCAGGCGTAAAAATCACGTCCCCCGCTTTCAAGACGCCCAGCGGCAAGGTCACAATCGCGGCCCGTGCACGATGCGTTTCCATCGTCTTTGTGAGCGTGTCGGTCTCGACGCCCATCACGGTCACCGCGCCTTGCTCCCACTGCACCGATGTTACTTCGACTCGCAATCGCAGGGTCACTCGCTCCGCCGGCCATTCCCGCTGCAATTGCTCGGCCACCCGCTCATAACGCCTGGTCAGTTTGAAATCGGTGTCGTCCGCACCGGCATGGTCCTCGCGCACCGCCGCGGCGCTCAAGCGTGCAATCGGAGCCGCGTTAAAGCTCCCGACATGGTGCTTCGCCAGGCGCCTGTCTTCCCCGGATAACGAACCGCCTGCATCCTCCAGAAAATCCGCGAATGATCCGGTGTGCTCGTGCACGGGTATCTTCTCGGTGACCGCCATGATACGCTCCCAAAAATCCGGCATGCGTCGCAACGTCCCGTTCTCGCGCCACCAGACCTCCTCCGACACCGGATAGGTCTCGATGCGTCCTCGGCGCAACAATGCCTGCAAGGCTTCGTTGCCACCGTGCACAAACTCAGCCCCCAGCTCCACTGGTTGCGTCCACCCGCGCGGGGCGAGTGAGCACACGCGTCCGCCAATGCGGGCCCGCGCCTCCAATACCAAGACACTCAATCCATGCCGCCCCAATTCGCCCGCCGCCGCCAGTCCGGCCACCCCCGCTCCAATCACGATCACATCCACATCCATTTGCCTACCGACCGTCCGATCCGGAGGCGGTTCAACCGCCGGCAGAGATCGCGGCCGGCGGGGTTGTTTGCGAAGGCGTGCCGTTGGTTGCGACGGCGGCTACACCCGGCTCTTCGCATCCAGCGCGAACCGCACGTGACGTGCGAGGACGTTTGGCGGACACGGTTTTTGAACGAACTCGATGTTTCCCGCGACCGATGACCGGCGTTCCAATGACTCCTGGTTATAGCCGCTCATGCAAATCACCTTGAGCGTGGGATCAGCGGTCCGCAGCACCTTGGCGAGCTCCAGACCGGACATGCCGTCGGGCATGACCATGTCGGTCAACAACAGGCGGATGTCTCCGCGATGCAGCTTCCATACGCCAAGCCCCTCGACTCCCGTGGAAGCCGTCAACACGTTGTAACCGTAGTTGCGCAACACCGTGAGTGTCAGTTCGCGCACGGCGGGGTCGTCTTCGACCAGCAGAATTGTCTCGGTGCCCCGCCCCACCGTCTCCTCGTCCCGTTCTCCCTCGCTCTCCTCCGGTGAGGCCAGGGCCGTTGGCAGAAAAATCCGGAAAGACGTGCCCTCGCCCAGGCGACTCTCGGTGTGAATCCAACCGTGATGGTTTTCCACGATTCCAAATACCATCGCCAGTCCGAGACCCGTGCCCTGGCCCACGCCTTTCGTCGTGAAAAACGGCTCGAAAATCTTCGACATGATTTCCGGGGCGATCCCCGCACCCGTATCCGAAACGGTCAGCCTTGCGAACCGCCCGGCGCGCGTTCCCGGCATTGCTTTCGCTTCCGCGGGGCTGATGTCACGGCACTCCGTCGCAATGACCAGCCGCCCGCCCTGTGGCATCGCATCCCGTGCGTTGACGACGAGGTTCATCAGGACCTGCTCGATCATGCTCGTGTCCGCTTCGATCTGGGGCAGCGACGGATCGAGCTTCAGGCTGAGTTCAATCTGTTCGCCCACCATGCGTGAAAGCATCCGCGTCGATTCCTCGATCGTGTGATTGAGATCGATCGGCTTGAACTGCATCACCTGCTTGCGACTGAAGACCAGCAGCTGCCGCGTGAGATTGGCCGCGCGCTCCCCGGCGGCCTGGATCTGCAACAAAGGCTTTCTCAAGGTATCGGGCGTGTCCTCACCCGCCAGGGTCAACGAGGCGTAGCCGTTGATCACCGTGAGCAGGTTGTTGAAATCGTGCGCGATCCCGCCGGCGAGCTGGCCGATCGCCTCCATCTTCTGCGATTGGAGCAACTGTTGCTGCAAGAGCTTCCGCTCTGTGATGTCCGTGGATACGCCCACCGCATGGGCGGCACCTCCGGAATCGGTCGAGGGATAGGCCCGGGTCTCCACCCAGCGCACGGTCCCATCCGGGCGTCGGATGCGATATTCGATCCGCACCTCTCCGCCTAGGGAAAGGGTCGCGAGCGCCTTGAGCACGCGGTCCCGCTCCTCCTCCACGATCGACGACATCCACACGTCGGGCTGTTCATGCAACTCCGCGACGGACCGGCCCCAGATATTGGCGTAGCCCGGACTCACATAAAGGAGCTGCTTTCCATCCGACGAAGCGACCCAGAAGACGTCGCGAATGTTTTCCGCCATCTCCCGGAAACGCGTCTCGCTTGCCCGCAACGCTATCTCCGCCTGGCGGCGACGGGCGCTCTCCCGGGCGGCGCGGGTCGCCTGCTCGACCGCGGCGGGCAAACGCGAGAGGTTGTGCTTGAGCACATAGTCGGTCGCCCCGCCCTTGAGGCTTTCCACCGCCCGCTCTTCGCCGATCGTTCCTGAAATGAAAATATAAGGGATCTCGGGGTAATGCTTCCTCGCGAATGCCAGCGCCTCGGTTCCGCT
>JAQSWS010000055.1 GCA_029266495.1 Rariglobus sp.
AGAGGGCGGCGTCGGTCTGGAGGTGGCGGAGGTATTCGGGCGAGAGGTCGATCTCGGAATGGACCCACTCGGGCACGGCGCGGGCGGCGAGGGTCTCGGGTTTAAAGTAGGCAGGGTCGGTGTCGAACTTGCGCTGGAGGTCGAGGGCGGAGGCGACGCGGCTTTGGGTGGAGGCGGCTTTATCGAGCCAGTTGAGCCAGCGGTAGTAGATGAAAACGGTGCGGGAGATGTCTCGTTTGTCGGCGGGGTGGAGGTCTTTGTCCGCGCCGAGCACACCGCGCAGCACGTAGTCGGCGGGTTTTTCGGCCGAAACTTGGTCGATGATGAGAGTGGCGCGGTTAATGAGAGCGGAGTCGGACATGGAAGGAAAACGAGAGAAGGCAGAAACTATCTAATAGGGAACTCAGGAAATCAGGAAACGAGCCGGATTAAATTATCAGCGTAGGGAGTTTGAGTTCCTGAGTTCCCCCATTAAATCGGCATTAGAATTTCTTGGACCACTTGCGGTCGTCGGCGATTTCGAGGTGCTTGGTTTCGAGTTGCACGCCGGCGACGCAGGGATGCGTGCGGAGTTCCTGGAATTTGTTGGGCGTGAGTTTCCAACCAAGTGCGCCGCTGACGTCGGAGAGGGCGGTGATGCGGTCTTCGAAGAGGAAGCCGAGGCTGGTGAGCGTGGAGCCGACTTGCTTGTTGAGCGTTTCGCGGAGCGTCTTGAGGAACTCGTTCAACTGCGGGTGGCCGGGATGAAGGAGCCAGGTGACGCGTTTGATGTTCGACATCACGTAGGCTTCGAGCGGGCGGACCTCCTTCACGTTGATGCGGGCGCCCTCCTGGTTGACGATGATGTTGCCGAGGACGGCGACTTGCGCGTTTTCGGCGAGGTTCGGGCCCCATTTGGCCGTCGCGTCGGCGAACATGTTGAGCGGGAGCGAGGCCTTGCGCGTCGAGAGCGTGAAGGCGAACCACGGGCGATTATCCTTCTTGGCGAGTTTTTTGATGAGGTTGCTGCTCAGTCCGCAGAGACGGAACTCGACACGATCGCCCTGGTTAAGGAGCTCGTCCGGGGCGAAGGTGTCGAGCGCGTCGGCCAGGCCGATGTAGGCGTTCATCGGGTGACCGGTGACATAGAAGCCGAGCAGTTCTTTTTCGAACTGGAGGCGCTCGGCCTGGGTGAAGTCGTCGTCGGCCTCGACCTGGCGGTTGCGGACCGCGGGTGTCTTTCCGGCGGCAGGGGCCGCGTCGGCGAGCATGTCGAAGAAGCCGCTCTGGCCGGCGGCGCGGTCACGGGCATTGGCGGCGGCGGTGGCGAGGGCGGCGTCGATGTTGTCGAAGAGTTTTTTACGCGAGGCACCGCTGAAGTCGAAGGCACCGGTTTTGACGAGGTGCTCCAGCACGCGCTTGTTGAGCGCCTTCGGGTCCACGCGGGAGACGAAGTCGTCGAAGTCGGTGAACGGTCCGTTTTTCTCGCGCTCCTCGATGATCTTGAGCGAGGCGCCTTCGCCGACGCCCTTGATGCCGGCCATGCCGAAGCGAATGGCGCCGCCGCGGGGCGGCTGAATGACCAATGACGAATGACCAATGACCAATGGATCGGAGGGCGCGGGTTCGCGGAAGATGGGCGTGAAGGTATCCCGGCTTTCGTTCACGTCGGGGCCCAAAACCTGGAGTCCCATCGCCTCGGCCTCGGCGACGAAGTGGGATACTTTTTCGGAGTTGCCGAGCTCGGCGGTGAGCACGGCGGCCATGAACTGCACCGGGTAGTTGGCTTTCAAATACGCGGTCTGGTAGGCGACGATCGCGTAGGCGGCGGAGTGGGATTTGTTGAAGCCGTATTGGGCGAACTTGTTGAGGAGGTCGAAAATTTCGTTGGCCTTGGCCTCGGAGATCTTGTGAAGGCGGCCGGCGCCCTCGACGAATTTGATGCGCTCCTTGGCCATGCCCTCGACGTCCTTCTTGCCCATGGCGCGGCGAAGCATGTCGGCGCCGCCGAGGGTGTAGCCGCCGATGACGCGGGCGCACTCCATGACTTGCTCCTGGTAGACGATGATGCCGTAGGTTTCCTTGAGCACGGGCTCGAGGAGCGGGTGCGGATAGGAGATGGAGTTGGGGTCTTTTTTTCCGCGGGCGTAATCGGGGATGAACGCCATCGGGCCGGGGCGGTAGAGCGCGGAGATGGCGTTGATGTCGTCGATGTTGGAGATGCCGACGAGCTTGGAGGCGTTTTGCATGCCGCCGGACTCGAGCTGGAACACGCCGACGGTTTTGCCGATGTTGAGGAGCTCGTAGGTCTTCGGGTCTTCGAGGGAGATGGTCTCGATGTCGAAGCTCGGGTTGACGGTGCGGCGGACGTTGGCGACGGCGTCGGAGATGACGGTGAGGGTTTTCAGGCCGAGGAAGTCCATCTTCAACAGGCCGAGCTTGCCGACGGCGTTCATGTCGAACTGCACGGTGACGTCGCCTTCCTGGAGGGTGAGGGGGACGAATTCGTCGAGGGGCTTGTCGGTGATGATGATGCCGGCGGCGTGTTTGCCGGTGTTGCGCACCATGCCCTCGAGCACGCGGGCGGAGGTGACGATTTTCTTCGCGACGGGGTTTCGGTCGATCTCGGTGCGGAGTTCGGCGGACTTGGTGATGGCGTCCTCGAGCGAGATGTTGATCTCGTCGGGGATCATCTTGGCGAGGCGGTCGGCGTCGGCGTAGGGGAGGTTGTTCACGCGCGAGACGTCGCGGATGACCATCTTGGCGCCGAGCGTGCCGTAGGTGATGATGTTGGCCACGCAGTCGCGGCCGTATTTGTCGCGCACGTAGTTGATGACCTCTTCACGCCGGCGCATGCAGAAATCGATGTCGAAGTCGGGCGGGGAGACGCGTTCGGGGTTGAGGAAGCGCTCGAAGAGGAGGCCGAAGCGGATGGGGTCGACGTTGGTGATTTCGAGGAGGTAGGCGACGAGGCAGCCGGCGCCGGAGCCGCGGCCGGGGCCGACGGGGATGTTTTGCACCTTGGCCCAGGCGATGAAGTCCCAGACGACCAGAAAGTAGTCGATGAACCCGGTGACGTTGATGATGGAGAGCTCGTAGCCGGTGCGCAGGACGAGGAGCTCGTGCGGATCGAGGCCGGAGTAGTCGGGCGGCTGGGGTTTCTGGCCGGCGGGGACGTTGACGAGTTTTTCGAGGCGGGGGACGAGGATCTCACGAGCGGCAACGGCGTCGTGATCGAGGTTATAGCGCTTTTTGAGGCCCTCGATGCAGAGCTGGCGGAGATATTCGCCGGGCGAATACCTGGACTTGATCTCGGGGGGGAGCGGATAACGCGGGTAGCGTTCGGAGCCCTTGGGAAAGGGAATCGCGAGGTCGCACATGTCGGCGACGAGATTGGTGTTGTCGAGGGAGTCGGGGCGTTCGCTGAAGAGCTTCAGCATTTCCTCGCGGGACTTCAGGTAGAACTGGGAACCGGTGAATTTCATGCGGTTCTCCTCCTCGATCTTGGCGCCGGTCTGGATGCACAACATGGCGTCGTGCGGGGCGGCGTCCTCGTGATTCACGTAGTGGACGTCGTTGGTGCAAATCACCTTGAGGTTGAACTCCTCGGCGAGCCGGAGGAGGTCGGGAATGATTTTGACCTGTTCGGGGATGCCGTGGTCCTGGATTTCGACAAAGTAGTTTTCGCGTCCGAAGATCTCCACGAAGCGACCGCAGGCCTTGCGGGCGTCTTCGTAGCGGTCGTGCAACAAATGCTGGGGGACGATGGCGGCCAGGCAGCCGGTGAAGCCGATCAGGCCGTCGGCGTATTTGGCGAGGGTTTCGAGATCGGCGCGGGGTTTGTAGTAAAACCCCTTCAGGTGGGCGTCGGAAACGAGTTTGAGGAGATTTTGGTAGCCGGTGAGGTTTTTGGCCAGAAGCCCCATGTGGTAGTAGCTCTTTCCGTCCTCGGATTTGCCGGCTTTTTCGAGACGGGAACTCTCGACGATATAGATCTCGCAACCGATCAGGGGCTTGATGCCTTTCGACTTGGCGGCGTTGTAGAACTCGATTGCACCAAACATGTTGCCGTGATCGGTGAGGGCGAGGGCCTTCATGCCCATGTCGCAGGCTTTCTGCATCAGGCGGTCGATGCGGCAGGCTCCATCGAGCAGGCTATAGTCCGTGTGGACGTGGAGGTGGACGAAGTTCGAATCAGCGGACGGCACAGGGCTAGGCAACGAGCGAAGGGGGAGGGCGCAAGCCCGCAGGCGGAAAGGGCGGCAAAAAAGCCATTGACGCAGGCGGGGGCGTTTGACCTATTCCTCGGCTTTTCCGCCAAAACTCACCTCCCTTTCATCATGCCCATCGAAATCAAGATCCGCAAAAACGAGCCTGTCGACCGCGCTCTGCGCCGTCTGAAGAAGAAGCTCGAGCGCGAGAACATCATCAAGGATGTCCGTGCGAAGCGTTATAACGAGAAGCCCACGGAGCGCCGCCGCCGCAAGGAGAAGGTCATGGCCTTCACCCAGATGCTGCGCAACCGCCACGCTGAATAACGCACTCCTTGCGGAGTCTGTTGTCGTTTTCAACGACCGCGTCGGCCGAAGTAATTCGGGGGCGCGGTTTTTTTTGCGGTTGGCTGCTTATTGAAGGCACCACCGTCCTGCTTCGTTGATCGTAGTTTACTGGTGAAACCCTCCCTGGCCCTGTCCACTTGCTGGAACTCGTTCCGTCACACCGACGGCCATGCGATGTTGCGCGAAATCGCGGACTTGGGATTCACCCATGCGGAATTGAGTCATGGCATCCGCATCGTGCTGCTTCCGGGCGTGATTCGCGCGGTGGAGGAGGGAATCATCAAGATCAGTTCGACCCATAATTTTTGCCCGTTGCCGACGGGGATCACGCAGGCGGCGCCGAATCTGTTCGAGCCTTCCATCAAAGATCATCGCGAGCACGAGCAGTGGTTGCGGCACACGAAACGGTCGCTGGATTTTGCCGCACAGGTCAAATCCCGGGTGCTGGTCCTGCACCTCGGCAGCGTGAAGTTTTTCTGGTTGAACCCGGGTCGCAAGCTCAAGGCCTTCGTCCGGCAGAATCCCACCGTCACGGTGCCGGGGGACAAGGACTACCAGGCGGTCCTGAGGAAAGCGTGTGAAAAGCTGCGGATGCGCATGGGACCCTACTGGCAGCAGGTGCAGGCGAGCATCGAGGATATCCGCACTTACGCGGTTGAACGTGGCATCAACCTGGGTTTCGAAAACCGCGAGAAGTTTGAGGAGCTTCCGCTGGACGACGATTTTGACGCGTTGATCGCGGGGTTGCCGCAGCCGCACACGGCCGGTTACTGGCACGACACGGGTCACGCGGACATCAAGCACGGGATGGGCATGCTGGAGCATCGCCTGCATCTGGAAAAAAACGCCCCGCGCCTGCTGGGCTTTCATTTGCACGACGTGACTGCGGACGGGAAGGACCATCAGCCGATCGGGGCCGGACGCATTGATTTTAACATGGTCAGCAGCTTCTGGCGGCCCGAGCACCTGCTCACGCTGGAGCTAAGTCCGCGTGTGAGCGTCGAGGACGTGCGCGTGTCGAAACAGCGCATCGAGGCGCTGATGGCGGCGCGGTTCGGGGCGTAGGCGGCAAGGCGTCTACTTTACAGACGCCAGCAGCTCGGTCACCCAGCGACGGTGCGGACCGGAAAGCGTGAGTGCATCGAGTTCATCGATCGTCACCCATACCAAGCCCGGGCGTTTTAATGAGGCCTTGGGCAGCGCAGGCAGGGGCAGGGCATAAATCGACTCGGTGATCGCGAAGCGGGTGATGCCGCGTTTTTTGGTCGCGAGCAGGTTCGCTTTCGCAAAGACGGATTCATCCGCGTCCAGGTGCTCGGCGGCGGGGAGTTCGTGCATGTTCGCGAGCCTGCGCGCGTCCCCGGCCGTGCGATGCAGCAGGAGACTGCCCTGGTGCAGACACCACACGCGGGAGACGGCGCGTTGTTCAATCACCTTGGCGGCGAGACGAGGGTAGGACTCGGGTTCACCGCGCCGGCCCGCGGTGCAAAATTGCAGCACGGGGCAGATCGTGCAGAGCGGGTTTTGCCGGTGGCAGACGGTCGCGCCGAGTTCCATCATCGCCTGATTGTGATCGCCGGGCTCCTCGTGGTTGAGCAGCGCGTCGGCGAGCGGGGCAAGGGCCTTGGAGGCGGAGGCGCTGTCGCGAAACGGCGTCGCATCGGCGGTGAGCCGGGTGAGGATGCGCACCACGTTGCCATCGACGACGGCGGCGCGCGTGCCGAACGAAATACTGGTGATCGCCGCCGAGGTGTAAGGGCCGATGCCCGGAAGCTCCATCCAGGCTTCCCGCGTGCGTGGCGGCGCGGGCAGGGGGGCGAGGGCCCTGGCGAGCTTGTGAAGGTTGCGGGCGCGGGTGTAGTAGCCGAGACCTTCCCAGTTTTTGACTACCTGTTCCTCGGGCGCGGCGGCGAGCGTTGCGAAATCCGGAAACACCTGCAGCCAGCGTGCAAGATAAGGGAGCACGGTTTTCACCTGCGTCTGCTGCAGCATGAATTCGCTTACGACGGTTTTGTAGAGCGAAGGCGAGGTGCGCCACGGCAGTTTGCGCTGATGCACGCGATACCAGGAAAGCAGTGCCTGCTGGAACGCGACCTTTTGAGCGATTAACGGAGGTTGGGCCACAAAAGGCACAGAAGGCGCAAAAATACCGACCGACGCCAGCGCAGATTCCTTTTGTGCTTTTTGTGCTTTTTGTGGCGAATGTCTGCATGCCGATAAAGCCGTCCTCCGACGACGAAGCCCCGAAAAAGCTCAGCAGCTACACCATCAAGCTGGACGACACCCAGATGGGTTTGCTGCGGGCGATTTGCGAAGCGCGCCATTGGGTGCCGGCCGAGGTGGCCTACACGCGTTTCGCCTACAAGGCGGACCACCTGAAGCTCAACGTCACCGCTTATACGAGCGGGAAGGTCGTCATCGCGGGCAAGGGCACCGAGGACTTCGTGCGCGACGTGCTCGAACCCGAGGTGACCAAGGCGCCCAAGCTGGGCTATGACGAGGTGCTCAACCCCGACTGGTTCGAGGCCCACGCCGGCCTGGACGAAAGCGGCAAGGGCGATTTTTTCGGACCGGTCATCGCCGCCACCGTGATCGGCCAGAAATCGATGATCGACGCCTGGCGCAAGGCGGGCGCGCAGGACTCGAAGAAGATGTCCGAAAGCAAGATCATCGAACTCGACCACCTCATCCGGAACACCCACGGCGTTGTCGTGAAGGTGTGCTTCTGCGGCATGCCGAAATACAACGAGCTCATGGCCCGTCCGCGCGCCAACCTGAACCTGCTGCTCGCTTGGCAGCACGCCACCGCGCTTTCGCAGGCACTCGCGGAAAAGCCCGTGAAGTGGGGTCTGCTCGACCAATTTTCCGAGCAACCCCTCGTGCAGCGCGAGCTGGCCAAAAAGAAGATCGAAAATTTCGAGCTGCGCATGCGGACCAAGGCGGAGTCCGACCCGGTGGTCGCGGCCGCCTCGATCGTCGCGCGAGCCGAGTTCGTGCGGCAGATGAACCAGCTGTCGAAGCAGTTTGGTCAAAAACTTCAGAAGGGCGCCGGACCGCTGGTCCGCGCGCAGGCCCATGACATCATCAGGCAGCTTGGCGTTCATGCGCTGAAGGATTTTGCCAAGCTCCACTTTCGCACTGCCTACGAAGTCGTGAAAGAGGCGGGCAAGCTCGACGAACTTCCCTTGCCTGAACCGAAGGAACGGTTTGGTTTTGGACGGGATTGAGATTTGAACGATGGCCGGAAAACGACGCCAGCTCCGCGGTTTTGACCTCAAGCACATTGAGGGTTTCGCCCAATTGATCGGGGTGGATGAGGCTGGCCGGGGCGCGCTCGCCGGGCCGGTCGTGGCGGGTGCGGTGCTGGTGACACGGGAGTTTCTCGACAGCCGCTGGGCGGACGAGAATGCCCGCCGCATCAACGACTCGAAGCAGCTGACCGCCGGCGAACGCGATGCGCTGTGGCTCGATTTCGAGGCGCTGATGGCGGAGGGGAAAATCCACGCCAACTACGGCATCGCCGATGTCGCCGAGATCGAGCAGTTCAACATCCTTGGCGCGACGAAGCTCGCGATGCGCCGCGCATTGGAAGGCATTCACCCGCCCGACGCCTTTGCGCCGCCGGCGAAGGAGCCCGATTTGTTTTCCGCTCCGGAGGAAGTCGCGGCGTTCCGTCCGCAGGTTTCGGCCCGCATCCTGGTGGACGGCCTGCCGCTCAAGCATTTCCCGTATCCCCACCTCGGCATCGTGAGCGGCGACGGCAGGTCGTTGTGCATCGCGATGGCATCGATCATCGCCAAGGTCACGCGGGACCGCCTGCTGGCCGAACTCGACGGGCAATTCGCCGGTTATGGATTCGCGCAGCACAAAGGCTACGGCACCGAGGAGCATCGCGAGGCGGTGCTTCGCCTCGGACGGTGTGCGCAGCATCGCGAGATGTTTCTGCGCAAATTGCTCGCCGCCCGTGTGGACCCGGCCCAGATCGATTTTCTGGCCGACGAGCCGGTGGGCGAATAGTCCTGATCCCATGGCCGGCAAAAAAAATACTTCGCTTGACCGTGTGCTCGGGCGGCTCGATTCGCTCGATTCCGCCAACCTTGCCAACCTGGTGCAGCGCCTCGCGCGTGAACGCAGTTTGTTCGAGGACGTGTTCAACACCTTGCAGGAAGGCATTCTCGTGATTGGTGACGACGGGGTGATCGATTACGCCAACTCGGCCGCCCACCGGTTGATCGGCCTCGCCGCAGACGATCTATCGGGCAAGGTCCTGTGGCGGCTGGTCCCGGGCCTGCGGCCTTCCCTGGAAACCGCGTTGAACGACGCGGCGCCCTCCCTGCCGGTCGTGGCGCGCGAGATCGAGCTCACCTATCCCGAGTCTCGCACGGTGCGCCTCTACATGGTGCCTTTCACCGGCGAGGGGAAGGGCGCGGAACGCCGCTTCGCGGTCATTCTGACGGACATCACCCGCGAGAAACAAAGCACCGAGGCCCGCATCGAGGATGAGCGCACGTCCTCCATCCTGCTGCTCGCCGCCGGCGTGGCCCACGAGCTGGGCAATCCGCTCAACTCGCTCACGATCCACCTTCAGTTGATCGAGCGAAAACTTAAAAAGCTGAAGATCGTCGCCCGCGACAAGGAGACCGCATCGCTGTCCGAATCAATCCGCGTCTGCCAGGAGGAGGTGCTCCGGCTCGATGGCATCGTGACGAACTTTCTGGAGGCGATCCGCCCGCGTCCGCCCGACCTGGCCGACACCAACCTGGGCGAGGTGATCGAGGAGGTGCTGCGTTTCCAGGAGCGCGAACTGGCGGACCGCGGGATCGAGGTGGATGCGATTGTCTCCCCGCATCTTCCCGTGGTGATGGCGGACCGCAACCAGCTCAAGCAGGTCTTTTTTAACATCATCAAGAACGCGATGGAGGCGATGCAGCCGGGCGGATCGCTGCGCATCAAGACGATCTCGGACGACGACAACGTGTATTTGCTTTTCGGTGACACGGGCAGCGGCATCAAGCAGGAGGACCTGGTGAAGCTTTTTCAGCCCTACCACACGACCAAGCAGGGCGGGCATGGGCTGGGGTTGATGATCGTGCAGCGGATCATGCGCGACCATGGCGGCCAGGTGGGCGTGGAGAGCAATCCGGGCATGGGCACGGTGGTGACGTTGCAGTTCCCGCAGAAGAACCGGCGGGTCAAGATGCTGCACTGAGCCGTAGAAGTTCAGCCAAGGTGGAACGCGTTGTCCCCAGCGCGTGCGGCGCAGCCGCCCCGAGCCCAGCCGTTGGGGTCAACGCGCTCCACCTTACCGGACTTCATTTGAGAGGAGTGCCGGTCTGACTGCATGAACACGGCTGGGCGCCGCCGGCGCAGGTCAAAAACCCGAAGTGCTGCCGGGGGCGCTGATCTGTTGATTGCGCAGGCGTTCTTTTTGCTGGCGCACCTTCTGTTCCTCGAGGCCCTGGAGTTGCTCCTTCACGTGGGCGTCGAGCTTGACCGAGTAGACGAGGAGCCAGCCGGCGGTGACGCGGGCCCGCAGGGAGCCGTCGGCGAGTTCGTAATCGCATCCGATGGCGGAGGCGCGCGCCTCGAGGGAGTCCGGCTCGATCCTGCGCCATTCGGAGGAACCCTGGTTGGCCCGAAGGATATTCTGGATTTCGAATTCGCTGAGCACGTCACCGACCCGCTGGTAGGCTTCCAGCACGGAGCGGTTCTCATGGAAGAATACATGAACCCGCCAGCCGTTTTCGTTGCTGAGCACATTGGGGACGGCGGATTTCCAGTATTTGCGTTCGCGCGTATCGGCGGGGAAATAAATGCGGACGTCGTTGAAGGGTTGCTGGCGCAGCAGTTCCTCCTCCTTGAGCGGGTCCGGGTTTTTCTCACGAGGGACGAATTTGCCGACGAAGGGCTGAAGCAGTCTTCGTTCAAATTCCTCCTGGGGCTCGCCTACGCGGGCGGAAGCCGGGATGGAGGCACCCAAGCTTATGAGAACACACACCAGGGGTAGCGGCGGAGTGAAACGCATGGGACGCACTCCAGCTTTTCCGGGCGTTCATCGCGATTAAATTTTTCGAGCGGGCCGGCTGTTCTCCGTCGTCGCCTTGACCATCGTGCGGTTCCCCGTGTTGATTGCCCCATGCTTTCCAGCGTGCTCATCGTCGATGACGAGAAACACACCCGCGATGGTCTCCGCCAGGCTTTGGAGGACGACTACGACGTTTCCGTGGCCGCGAACGCCGAGGAGGCGTTCAACCAGATGGACTCGCAGGAGTTCGACGTCGTGCTCACGGACCTGCGCATGCCCGGAAAATCGGGACTCAAGGTCATCGACAAGGCCCTTTCGCTGCCGAACAAGCCCGCGGTCATCATGATGACCGCCTACGGCAGCATTGACTCCGCCGTCGAGGCCATGAAGCGCGGGGCGGTCGATTTCCTGACCAAGCCCGTGAACATCGAGCGGCTCGAGGTGCTCATGCAACGCGCGCTCAAGGCCCGGACGCTCGAGGTCGAGGTGAAGCAGCTTAACGAACGCCTTGACGAAAAATTCAACGTCGAGGGCATCATCGGCCATTCGGACAAACTCAAGGACGTGATCGATCGCGTGCGCCTCGTCGCGCCATCGAAGGCCACCATCCTGATCGACGGCGAATCCGGCACGGGCAAGGAACTGATCGCGCAGGCGATCCACCAGGCCAGCCCGCGCGCGCGCTCGCCGTTCATCGCGGTGCATTGCGCGGCGCTTTCGGAGAACCTGCTGGAGAGCGAAATCTTCGGCCATGAACGCGGGGCCTTCACGGGTGCGATGGAAAAACGCGTGGGCCGTTTCGAAGCGGCGGACACGGGCACGCTGTTTCTCGACGAGATCGGGGAAATTTCCTCCTCCACCCAAGTGAAGCTGCTGCGTTTCCTGGAGACGAAATCGATTGAGCGCGTGGGCGGCTCCAAGCCCATCCCGCTGGACGTGCGGCTCGTCGCGGCGACCAACCGCAATCTCGAACAGCTGGTGCGTGAAGGAAAGTTCCGCGAGGATCTGTTTTTCCGCCTGAACGTCGTGCGCATCACTCTGCCGCCCTTGCGCGAACGCACGGATGACATTCCGCTGTTGCTGGCGCATTACATCAAATTTTTCGCGCGGGAGAACGGCGTGCCGCCGCTCACGATCGAGCCGGGGGCCTTGCGTTATCTGCAGGCGTATCCGTGGCCGGGCAACATTCGCGAACTGCGCAATTTCACCGAAAACGCCGTCGTCATGCACCGCGGGGCGAAGTTTACCGAATACGATCTTGATCCACGCTTCCGGGGTGAGCGGCTTGCGCTGCCTCCGTCCGGTGGCGGTGGTGGCGGAACCGGTGGGGGCGGCGGAGCGACGATGGCGTCTTCGGGCGGCACAGGCACGCCGTCCGCCTCCGGACCGTCGCTCTCCGTTGAGGAGAACGAGAAGCGTCTGCTGCGAGAGGCCTTGATCAAGGCGCGAGGCAATCGCACCAAGGCAGCGCAATTGATGGGCATCAGCCGGCGCACGCTTCACCGCAAGCTCACCCAATGGCCCGAACTCGATGTGATCGACGGTTAAGCGGAAGAGCGGGCGTGCGGGCGGCAGTCAGCGGTTTTTGTGGCGAGACATGCGGTTTTCAAAAGCAAGGTGCACGACGGGCCGACTTTGTCGCCTTAGAGGTTGCCTCGACGGGCGGGTGAAGTTTGCTCGGGTGGCTTTCTTCACATGCGTTTTACCTCTCTTCTGCTGATTCTGTCCTTTTTCCTGAGTGTGGGGCGCGCCGAGGTGCGCGTGGTCGGCTCCGATCTCTTTGGGAAAAAATTTTCGGAAACACTGACGGCCCATGCGAAGCGCAACGATCTTGGGCTCACGCTGATGCTGGAGGGGAGCCGCGCCGGGCTGGAGCAGTTGAGATCCGGCCGCGCCGATCTTGGATTGATGGTTTTTGCACCGGGTGAAAAACCACCGGAGGCGCCGTTCGTTTCCATTCCGGTCGCCTACCACACGGCTGTGATCGTGGTGCCGGCGTCTTTGCCGCTCACGCAGATCACTTTTTCCCAGCTTAACTCGATCTACGGGGATGATTCCCAATCGGGATTGAAGCGTTGGAATGACCTGGGGGTGACCGGGGAATGGGCGCATCGAAACATCCTTCCGAATATTCCCGGACCGGGGGGCGGCATCACTTTTGACCTGTTTCGTTATACCGTGCTGACCGCACCCGCGCTGAAGCCGACGGTGGGCGTCCAAGCCGGCCTGGCGGAGACGCTGGCGCGCATTCGCGGAGAAGAAGGCGGCATGGCTGTCATGCCCTTGCTGCCGGGAAACCAGCCGCGTTTGAAAATGTTGCTGGTGGGACGGACCGCCCAGGATGTGGCCTTTGGTCCCACGGCTGAAAACATCCATTCCGGCGATTATCCGATCCGTCTTCCGGTGTATCTGGTGTTTCGCAAGGATGCGGCCAGGCGCCTGCAGACCACGATGCGTTATCTCTTGAGCGAGGATGCGGTGCCGATGTGGGAGCAGGCGCAGCTCGTGCCCCTGCCGATTCAGGCCCGCAACCAGCAAATCTTCGATCTGGAGGTTCTCTAAAATCTCCAAAAAAGCAGTTGACGACGGGGGGCGTGGGTCTTGTTCTCCACCTCTCTCACGCAGGCGTAGCTCAGTTGGTAGAGCACCACCTTGCCAAGGTGGACGTCGAGAGTTCGAGTCTCTTCGCCTGCTCCATTTTAGGAAAGCGTCCGGTAATGACACCGGGCGCTTTTTTGTGCCCCTGCGTGTCACAGGTCTTCGGAATGTTTGGGGCGATTGATGGGGACGGAGGGGCTGGGCACTTGGTGCACTGTTCATTCGTGCGGATTTCGACACCGCGTGGATTTGCCGGTTGGCTGGCGAGTCGGTGATTTGGCCTCCGATTCCACCCGCCCCGGGCTTTTCCAACCCATGTATCCCGTGATCCGTCCCCTCCTTACCTTTCTCCTCGGTCTGACGTGCGTTTCGGCGCTTTTCGCGCAAGGCGAGCCCAACCTTGCCGCAAAGCCCGAGCCCCGTCCCGACCAGATTTACTGGCACCAGACTTTTTCGGCGCAGGCAAAGAAGGGTGGCATCGACCTCCTGTTCCTCGGCGATTCGATCACGCAATGCTGGACCTATGAAGGGAAGGAGCTCTGGGCCCGGCGTTACGCGCCGCTCAAGGCCGCCAACTTCGGGATCGGCAGCGACCGCACCGAGCACGTGCTCTGGCGCGTGCAAAACGGCACGCTCGACGGAGTCCAGCCGAAGGTCCTCGTGCTCTTGATTGGCACGAACAACATCAAGCGCGACACCGCGCCGCAGATCGCCGAAGGCGTCGGGGCCATCATCGGCGAAATCCGCGCCCGCCTGCCAAAGACAAAGATTCTTCTGCTCGCCCTTTTCCCGCGCGCGGAGACTCCCGACGACTGGCGGCGCCGGAAGGTCGCGGAGGTCAACACACACCTTGCCAGGTTCGATGATGGCCGGAATGTATTCTTCCTGGACCTCGGGCCGAGGTTCCTCCGGGCAGATGACACGCTGAGCAAGGGCGTCATGCACGACTTCCTGCACCTCACGAGCGAGGGCTACCAAATCTGGGCCGATGCGATGGACGAGAAGCTCTCCCGGTTGTTGAAGTAGAGTCGCATTACGATCCTGTCGGACAATCAACTGTTTATCACCGCTGGCATCGTGCGGGCCTCCGGTGGAAATACGCTGCTGTCCCCGCCTCTTGGAAAAACCATTTCGGTTTACGTATCCGGCGGATCACCGCCGCCCCTCATTACTCCATGACTTCTTTTTGTCGTCTCCCTCGTGGGATGTCGTTCCTGCTTTCGATGCTTTTAATCGCCGCCGCGTTGGCTTCAGGGCTTCGCGCGTCCGTGCGATTATCGGGCGGAACTCATGTGGTCGCGACCCAGACGCGGTTCGCGACCGCGGCGTCGAAGGGCTGGGCGCTTCCGCCTGGCGATTGGACCCTCGGGATCTGGGACAATAATTTCCAAGGCGACGGTGGCGTGATCATCAGCGGCCCGGTCGATCTGGCTTATGTGCGCATCGGCAAGGATCTCGCCAAGGAGGGCCGTTTCATGGTCGGTGGAAAGGACAGCGCGGGCAACTTGTTCGGCAGCGGGGGAAAGATCATGCAGGACGTGATCGAGGGCACCCTCCCGGCCGGTTATCCCGGACGCATCACCGGGAAGTTCACGCCTCGTCTGCACATCATCCGTCGTAACGCGGGGAAGAGCGAATACCTCGTTGCCGAAGCCGGGCACGCGCCCGTGCTCGTGTGCAGCGAGGAACGTCCGTTCACGGGGACGACGGGCATCAGTTCGTGGGGAATCGGTGCCATCAATGGAACCGGCGATCTTTACGACTCCGACGTGGAGGGGTTGTTTTTCGCCACCGCCGCGGTGAGCGACGCGGACATCGGCCTCATGGCGGCCGGTTGCAAACCATCGAGCGTGACCAGCCTGAGCGGGAACCTGCAGATTTATTATCCGCTCGAGACCGCTTTGCTTTCGAGCACGACCAATCCGTTGACGGTGACAAACCAAGGCAGCGACGCGACGGTGGTCCTTCAGCGGCAGGGGGCGGTCGCCAATTTCCGGGACGGTCCGATGCTGCGCGGTGCGACGGCGGAGAACAACACGCCCGCACAGGTCACCGAGCCGACCAATGTGGTTTCGCTGAAAAGCTTTCAACCGTTTCAGATCATCCGTCACTTGAACGGCTCGGCCGATGTTCAGTTCAAAGGCTTCGATCACGGCATCGGCACGGCGAATATCGAGATCCGCTTCATCGATGTGGAGCATGGCACGTCAACGCCGTGGCAGACATTGCTGGCGGACTCGCCGGGCGGCGGCGCGGCCATTCAGCCGACGATTGCGGTGCCGAAGGGATATTGGAAGACGATCGAAGTGCGGCGCGTAAACTCGGCCGGCGGCATCGGAAACAGCAGCCGGCCGAATCGCACGTGGTCCCGGTGGGCGGTGGGCGAAGTGGTGGTGGTGTGGGGTGACAGTATTCAGGGGCAGGTGCACAGCACCGGCCGCGCGAACATCGTCCCTCCGAATGGATTCACGGCGAAGTATCCATCGACGATGGCGACTCCCAACACGATTGCCGGAGATGCGAATCCGCTCTCCTTTGGCATGTGGAACTTGCTTCGCGGTGGCGGCATGGGCGGTGGTGCGCAAGGTGAGAACGAGATCGCGAACAATCTGTCGGTGGCTTCGCAATGTTGCGTGGGCATCACCGTGAGTTGGGCCGGGGCGACCCGGCTCTCCGCGTGGAACGGTCGCGGCGGATCGGCCTCATATGAGTCCGCAAAGGCTTATTGCCTGGCCAACGACGGACTCAACAAGCCGAGCGTGATCACGTGGGTGGGAAACCTGGCGAGCGCGAATGCGTTCGACGATTTCTACGACGATCTGGACCGTTTCAAGGTGGTGCTGGATCGGGATTTTGGAGCCGGCACCTGGAGACTGATTCTTGCACCGGTTCCCGCCATGTATGACGGGAGTTCGGGGATTCCGCTGGGCTTTCACGTCTTGAGGGACGCCTGCTGGCGCTGGGTGCGGGACAATCCGCAGGCCGGAGCCCATGC
Source organism: Rariglobus sp. (assembly GCA_029266495.1). Taxonomy (GTDB): domain Bacteria; phylum Verrucomicrobiota; class Verrucomicrobiia; order Opitutales; family Opitutaceae; genus Rariglobus. Next base: position 16,157 of record JAQSWS010000055.1, read on the forward strand.
GGGTATTTCAATCGATCACCTGACGTATGACGGCGTGCATCCCACCGGTGCGGCTTGGGATCTGATGGGACCCCGCTGGGGCAACGCCGCGGGCTACCTGCGCGATCAGCAAAACTTTGCCGACCCGCGGGCCGGCGAGATCGTGAGTTGTTATCGAGCGTCGGGGAGCGTGATCGCCAAGGTCCAACTCTACGCAGGGACCTCCCTGAGCTTGAAGAACCCGACGGCGAACATCACTGGCCTCACCCTCTCGAGCGACAACTTCGCGACGACGATCCCTCTTGCCTCGGCCGTGCTCATCAACGGCACGACGATCCGGATCACCCCGGTCTCGACCTTGCCGGGCGGTGCCTTGAAGCTTCGTTACCTCTACGGAAAACCCGGTGTTTCGGGCTCCACGCTCGCCCAGCAGGGACTCGACAACATTCTTTATGTGAACGCCGGGCCGGCCAACATCCTGGCCGTTCAGCCGATCTGGGGAACGTCGGCCAACAACTGGTCATTGGCGGAAGGATCGCCGCCCCCGTCTCCGTCGATCACGACCGGCGCGCTGTCTGATGGAAAGGCAGGCGCGGCCTACAACCAGTCCCTGGTCGCGACCGGAGGCGTGACTCCCTACGCCTGGTCCTTGGTGTCCGGCAGCCTGCCGGCGGGATTGTCGCTGAGTGGGGCGGGGGTGATCTCTGGCACGCCGAGCGCGGCGGGGACGAGCAATTTCACGGTGAAGGTGTCGGGCGGGGACGGGCTGTCGTCCGCCTCGGTCGCGTTCAGCCTGGTTATCGCCCTGCCTTATGCGAACTGGCAGGGAGGCCAGTTTACGACCGAGGAAATCACCTTGGGGTTGGCGGGCGCAACCGGGGATTTGGACCAGGACGGCGTGAGCAATCTGCTGGAATACGCCTTTGGCGGAAATCCGAAAGCTCCGGACGCGGTGCTGATCTCGCCCGTTCCGGCTGTGATGGGAAACGAGCTTCAGGTCTCCTTCGCTTGCGATGCCAATTGCACGGATATCACCTACACGGTGCAGGCCTCGAAAACCCTCGAGGCTGATTCCTGGATCGATATCGCGCAGAGTGACGGCGGGGCAACCACGCTGCCCGTCGGCTCCCTGAGCCGGGTGTCTGATCCCGGCGCGGGTCGGCGCCTGGTGACGGTGATCGACCCGACGCAGTTGACGGGTGGCATCAGGAATTTCCTCCGGGTCAAGGTCGCCGCCCACTGATCGTTTAGACCGTTTTTTAAACGCGTAACCGTTATCTGCGGCTTGAGGGCAGAGAGGGTCCACCGGGGCCCGCCGCGACCGCACAGGGGGAAACGCGTTCAATCCGGTGCGCCCGGCAGTGACGCCCTGCCCCAGGCAGGCTTCTGCTCAAAAAAAAGCCCCGATCCATCCGAGGCGGGCGCCAGGGTGGAGCGGGGCGGGTGAGTGTGTTCGAGCGCCGTTGCCGCTCCCTTGTGGAGACAGGGGAGCGGCAGGTTTACTCAGGGTTGATACTGAAAGTAATCGAGGCCGATGAAGTTCGAGGCGGATGCGGGGTTCTTCAGCGCGACGGTTGCTTTCAAGGTATGGGTGCCCGGAGGAAGACCGGAGATCTCAAACACCTTTTGCTGGAGGAGCTGGCTGGTCGAATAACAGTCCACCGACGTAGCGGTGCCGTTATCGATCTGGACGTTGAGCTTGCCCAGGCCGGAGTCCTTTTTCGCATAGAGGCTCACGCCGGTTCCCGTGAAGGTGAACGTGACGTAGTTCCCCAAGGTGCTCGAGACCGACTTGGTGCCATTATAAAAACCGGCATCGGCCGAGTGCGTCCACGAGCCGGTGTAAACCACCGCCGCACCGGGGGGATTATCCACCGCCACCGGTGGCAACGGAGCCGTGAACCCGCCCGTCAGCTGTTCGATGAAGTCGATGGCCACGGATTGTCCGAGGGAATTTGCATCTTTGGTGGCGACCGTGGCCGTCAGCGTATGGGTGCCTTGGGGCAAGCCGTTGATCTCATAGAGAACCGAGGCGACTTCATCCCATTCACCGGGGCAGAAACTGCTCACGAGTCGGGTGACGCCGTTGACCGTGACATTCAGATTGCCGCGATCCTGGTCCTTGGGACCGTAGAGGCGGACTCCCGTGCCGGTGAAGGTGAAGCTGATCGAGTCGCCGACCGTGCCGGAGCTGTGCAGTGTCTTGAGATAACCATTGGCCGCGGTGGTCGAGGCTGTCCAGGCGCCGGTGTAAGTGCCGGCGGTGTCATCCGCGACGACCACGGCGGCGGGCGCCGGCGGATTGCCGGGGGCCACTTGGAAATAATCCAGGTGCACCCCGGTCCACGTGGAGACGGGGTTCTTTGTGGCGACGGTGATGCGGATCGTATTCGTCGTGTTCGGCAGACCGGTCACGGTGAAGACCTCCTGGCGTTGCAACGCGATCGGCCAGTAGAGATCCACCAGCGTCGCCGGACCGCCATTGATGCTGACGTTGAACCTGCCGGAACCGGGGCCCCGCAGGCCGACCAACGTCACATTGGTGCCCGTGAAACTGCATTGCGCCCAATTGCCCACCGTTGAGCTGAGCGCCACCGTGGAATTATCGAAACTCGCGTTGTTGTTAACGAACGTCCAACCGGAGCTGTAAGTAATCGGAGCGGCGTTGATGCCGTCGATCATCGTGACGGCGGAGGGGGGCGCACCCACGCCGCCCACGACCTCGTGCACGCCGATGTCCGCATGGGTGCTTGCATACAGGGGGTTGTTCCAGAAGTCCCGGCCGCCGTTGCTGATCGGGGTCGTGATGGACTTGCCGGCGTTGATCAACGGCGAGTTGGGTTGCAGCTTAAAGATATCATTGAGCGAAGTGATGTTACCTACGGTCAGATACGCATCGGCCACCGGTCCCGTGCCCGGAAGCGGGCCGACGAATCGGGGGTCGGACAACACCTTATAAGGGTCGTTCACCCGGGGGATATGTCCGTAATAGGAATTGTTGGTAAAACGCGGGAGGGAGCCGTAGTGGGCTTGGGAGGCGTAAAACACATTATTCGTATAATATTCGGCCGCGGTGTCGGACACTTTCAACCCGAGCGGACGGTTATTATAGAATACATTATTATAGATATGCGCGGAGTTGATTCCCGCCGCAGTGTTCATGATGACCTGACGGCCGTTGGCGTTATTCCGGTCATCGTTCACGCTGATGTTGTAGCGGTAGACGATGGTTTTTTCGGCGGGTGGATAATATTGCTGGGGATTGGTGTTTTGGATGGGGGCGTGAGGCATCATGAGCACCGCTCCACCGGCGTTATCGTGGGTATAATTGTATTGGAAGATGTGATTTCCAATCGTGCCGTAATCTACGTCGAAGGCCATCGAGTCGCCGTTGCCGCCGACGAACTGGGTGATCGTGCGGGCGACTTCGTTGAACTGAAACAAGCTGTTCCGGGTGTGATAGCAGACCCACATGCCCGCAATCCAGAGGTTGGCATTCGGAACCGCCAGGGCGCCGGCATCATAGCCGGCATTATATTCGATCAACGGGGCGTCGGCTCCCTGCACCACGATATGATCGCCGCCCATGTTCATGATGGTGTTGTTTCGGATGACGAAGTTGGTCATCCAATACTCAGGATGTCCGCTCATGAAGCTTCCCGGCCTCACGTGAATGCCCATGGCTTTGACATCATGGATGTAATTGCCTTCGATCCGCAAATCGTCCACCAGGCATTGGCCATCGAAAAACTCGATGTAAATGCCCGCGGTGGTGTAGTTTTCGAGTCCGCTGCCGCGTGTGGTATAGCCGACGACATCGGTGATCTCATTGTCCAAGATGCGCACCCCGGGATAACTTCCGGGGCTATTATAGAAGAGACGAATGCCGCTTCTCCCGCCGGCCCCCGTTCCTGTATTGGTGATCTTGAAGTTTTGGAAGGTGACGTAGCGTTTATTCCAGAGGCGGACGGCCGCGATGCCGTTGCCATTGATGATGGGCAGGGGTGCTGCCGGGTCGCCATAGGCATCGAAAACAATCTGGGCGGTGCTCGTGCCCGAGCCGTTGGGGATCAGATATCCCGACCACGCGGACCCTCGTTTGAAGAGGACCTGATCGCCCGGCTGGAATATCACGGTATTGACCTTCGAGGTGGTCGTAAGTGTTTTCCACGGAGTGCTTATGCTAGTGCCATTATTGGACTCCGATCCTGCAACGGAATCCACGTAGTAGGTGGCGGCCATGCTGCAAGCAGGAAGAATCAAGGCGCTAATAATCAATGTTCGCAGGGGGTTCATCAACGGGACTTGCCGTGCAGGTCCGTTTTTACTCACGGTGCTTATACTAAACATAGGGTCAGGGGTTTGGGGTTGGAATCCACCGGAGATGACCGGCGAAATTAAATTGCCTTGGGGGCAGAGCCGGGCCGATTTCGGTCTAAGTATCCGAGCGGGGCGTCACCTCTTGGAGTGCCTGGATATTCTTTTCGATTTTAGCCTGAACGCATAAATCGCTGATCATCTTATCGTAGGTCTGCTTCTGCAGAACCTGGATGATCTTGAGGCGAACCTCGGCGAGGGTTCTTTGACCGATCTCATCCTTATGAGCATTATAATAGGCCAGGATTGCGGCTTCAGGGATCTCGTGTCCCGGCTCTCTGGCCATCAGGCCTTGAAGTTTATGATCCAGATCACCCAGCAAGATATAATAATACGCGGCTTCCCGATGGCGCTGTGGACCATAGATCGGTTGCCGGGCGACAAGGGCATTCCTCCGGCGTTCGTTTTCTATGTTCAGGCTGCGAAGGAAAGCGGTATAGGAACCGTCCTCCAGCAGGCCATTCTTTATGGCGAGGCCTTGGATCACCTTTATACGCACCAACTCCTCCTCCACCGTTTCGCGGAGTTTTTTGATGGGGTTTTCCGGGCTGCCGTCATCGTTCCAATATCCCGGCCGGTCATCCATGTCTTTGCTCTGTTTGAAATAATTATATATTGCCGCCGTCCGACGGTGCATGATCAGTTTATATTCCGATATGGAAATAGGCAGGCCATTGATATTCATAATGATGGGCTCTTCCTGCGTTGAGTGCGGGATTAGGTCCCCGGCATTGATCGCGGATATCGGAGATCCGAGGATCAGGCAGGCGTATAGGCGGAGCCCATGTCGCCAACTGCAGATGCGATGGTCTTTCATGAGAGGTCGGTGGGGAATGGCGACGAGGTCAGGCGGGGGCGCACGGGGTGGTGCTTGTCGACTGGGTGACACGCCCGGATTGAGGCCGCCGAGCTGGGGGTGGGGGATCACGCCACGATGCGATCTTGGAACTTGCCTGCAATAAAACCGGCATGTAACCGTTGCACGGGCATCCCCCTATGTCTTCCCTTAAAGTCATCGCTCAAAAAGCGAACGTTACCACGGCAACGGTTTCCCGTGCGTTGCGAGGGCATCCCAATGTGGATCCTGCGACCGCAGCACGAATCCGGGAAGTCGCGGCATCGATCGGATATACGCATAACCTGCGTATTTCCAATTTAATGAGTTATGTGAGGTCGTCATCGAAGACCCGTTTCCGTGAAACACTGGCCTTTATCTGGCCTGATGCGGATGCCCACGAGGTTTCCACCACGTATCAGCTGGGCCGCTTCGAATCGGGAGCTGTCCAGCGTGCTCATCAACTGGGTTTCGGGATGGACGTCTTATATTACGATCCGGGGAAAAAAGGACAATGGGGACGGATTCGAAAGATATTACAGGCGAGGGGCATCCGTGGGATCGTCTGGGGGCCGGTTTTGCGCAGCAGCCATGTGCGCCTATCGATGCCACTCGCGACGTATGCCACGGCCGGCATTGGGGAGGCTTTTGTTTATCCGCGCCTTCCGCATGCGCGCTTTGATCATTTCGTCGGCATGCGCACTGCGTTGCATCAATTGAAACGCCAAGGTTGCCGGCGGATCGGCTTTGCACTTGCGCTCAGTCTCAATGTCCGCGCCGCGCCCATTTTCATCGCCTCTTTCGGCATGCCCGGGGCACGCGGGACGATCAAATCGAGAGAGCTTCTTTACACGCCTGATTTTCTGACGCAGGACGGATTGCTGGCCTGGGCTCTCGACGCCAGGCCGGACGCGATCCTGCTGAGCCATGATATTCCTGAACTGGCGGACTTGCCCCGGCATCCGGGCATAACGTGGCCGGTGCGGATGGCGTCATTGAATCGCTTGAGCAAGGAGCCCGCTTTTTCAGGCATGGATCAACGCCAGGATCTCATCGCTTCCCATGCCTGTGATCTCGTCATTGAACAGCTCGGCCGGAACGAATTCGGGGTGCCGGTCCATCCCAAGGTGGTGATGGTTGAAGGCGAATGGCAGACCCTTTCTGCCGGGGCATAAATTGGAGCTTATTTCGACGTCGCCGGCGCGGTTGGGGGGCTGGCAAGCGGGTTTGCCGACACGGCTTGATGCGCGATCCGGCGCAGCGAGGCGGCGTCCTCGGCGGCGAGCTTCGGGGGATGGTAGGTGTTTTTTTCCACTTGGGAAAAGAGCGCTTCGTAGAGCACGGCGGCGGCGAGGTATTGGCCGGCACCGTTGCAGTGGGCGGCGTCGTTGGTGAGTTTTTGCCCGCCGGTTTTAGCGTCTTTTTCCCACTTCCATCCGACGTTCAGACTGCCGGGCTGGACGGGCAGGGCGGGGGGCTTTGCGGTCGCGTTGTTGAATTGAGGATCTGGATACGTGAAGGTCCAGCGTGGCGTGGCGCGGGCGATTTGAAAGGCGTCGCCCACCGGGAGGATTTGGATTCCGTGGGTGGCGGCCAGTTGTGCGTAGGCTTTTTTGATCCCGAGGTGCATGCGCTCCTGGGTCGTCGTGTTTTTGAACAACCAGCTGTCTTCACGATAGGCCCAGGTTTGCAGGCCGAGGATTTTTGCCTTCGGCGCGTGCCGGCGGATGTAAGCGATCAATTCGCCGGCCCACGGTTCGTAGGTGTGTGGTTGAAAGCTCAAGGCGCTGAGTTGTTGAACGGTGACGTAGTCCCAATCGTCGAGTTCGAGGGCCTGGCGGAGGCTGAGCTTGGGTCTGGCACCGGTCTTGGGGTCGGCCACGCCCTGGTAGGGACGTCCGCGGGGATCCGCGGGATCGGCTTCGAAGGCGCGCAGGTAGCCAACGTGCATCTGCAGGGAATGCGCGCCGAGATTGGCGCGATAGATGCGCAACTGGTGGCCGGCGGATTGGGCGAAGCCGGGGAGGTATTCGACGCTGTTATCGGCAAAACTGTTGCCGACGGTCAGCAGCTTGAGCCCGGCGCACAGACCCGGGACAGCGCTCCCGATGAAGGCGGCGAGCAGGCCGAGAGTGGGCAGGAGACGGACGATTTTTCCGGTCGTGGGAACGGGTGGTTTGCGGCCGCGGTTGCGATTGGCCGTGGCGACTCTGAGGAAAAGCATCATCAGGGGAGGCGGTTCGGGGGTGTGATGGGGCGTGGTGACTGGCGGACCGGGCGTGCCGATGCGCGCGAAGATCCGCCACGCCATGTCAGCTTCACCTGGGATGGGCCGCGAAGAGTTTGGGGCTCAACAGTAAATCATGGCGCCTTGAGGTTGCTCACAAAGCCAGGGGCGTAATGAAAAGCGCCTGTCGGTGAAGACAGGCGCTGTGGAGGGATGGGCGCTGAAAGGACGCAGCCTTGGGTGAGGAGCGCTTGGTATCAGGCGAGGAGCGGACGGCGACGGCGAGAGGCTGCACCGAGCAGGGTCAGCGCGCCGATGACCGCGGCACAGGTTGCGGGCTCGGGGATGGCTGAGGCGGTCAGGGTGATGTCGGTGCCGCCGTTGGCCGCATAGCTGATCGTGTAGGTGTTGGCGCCCACGATAATCGAGGCACCTTCGGCGAGACCGGCGAACGTGCCGGTGACACTGCTGGAGGTGCTGTGAAAGAGCGTGAAGGTGGTGGGGCCGGACAGCGTGGTGGATCCGAGATCGGTGAGGGAGAGCGTTGCGCCGTTCAACGCAAGGCCACTTGCCACGATGGCATCGGAGAGCGAGGAGTCGCTGTTGAGTTTAAGCGAGAACGTGGCGCCCGATGCCGAAGTGAGGGAGCCGCTAAAGGTCAGCGTGCCGAGTGTGCCGGCATCGACGCCGCCGGCGATGGTGGAACTGCCGGCCATGGTGACGGCACCGGTCACCGCACCTGCACCACGCAGGGTTTTCGCTGCACCCAGCGTGTAACTTTGTGCCGACACATCGAAGGTGGCGCCACTGGAGACCTGGATCAGCGCGCTGTTGCTGATGGAGCCGGAGGCGCCCAGCGCCAGGGTGCCGCCGGTGACGAGGGTTGTGCCGTTGTAGGTATTCGCAGCCGTGAGGGTGAGCGTGCCGGCACCGGTCTTGGTGAAGGAGCCGCCGGCGGTGCCGGAGATGACCGCTGTGATGCTTTGGCCGGTCTGACCGTTGGTATCGATCGTGCCACCACCGGCGAGGAGTTTTACCGCGAGGCTGTTGGCGCCGGAAAGCAAGATCTCACTATTGTCGGTGTCGGCGGACTTCAGCGTGCCGCCATTGAAGTTAACCGTCGCGTAACTTGAGTTGTTGGCGTTGGCGGCAGCGCTGATCTTGCGGGTCTGCAGGGTGCCGCCGCTGTTGATGTTGATGGTTCCCGTGGCGCCGGCGGTCGGAGCGGTGAGCGCACCGAAGGTCACGGTGTCCGAGGAGACCAGCGTTCCGGTGCCGGTGCCTCCGACGGTGAGCGTGCCGGTGGCGGTGGCCAAACCACGACCGAGGATGACAAGATCGCCGCTGATCACGCCGAGGGAGGTTTGCACTTTAAGGGTCGCGCCGTTGTTCACAACGAGGCTGGCCTGGCCCGCGTAATTGATGCCTACGCCGACACCGACCAACACACTCGCGGGGGTGGCGGTATCAGGGACAAAAATCAGATTCGCGCCGGAGCCGCTGACGGTGAAGGTCTTGCTGCTATTGATATCCGTCGCGCCAACTACCAACCCGCGGATTTCGCCGCCGGAGGCAAATACGTCATAGGTCTGAGTGCCCTGGGTCGCGGTGTAGTCCACGTTCCCATTAATATTCAGCCGGACGCCGGTGTAGGTGTTGCCGGCTGTTCCCGGAGGCGATCCAGTTGCTGT
>JAQSWS010000144.1 GCA_029266495.1 Rariglobus sp.
CTTGCCCGGGCTCCAAGCCACGCCGTAGGTGTGGAACTGGGTGTCGGGGTTGGCCAGTTGACCGACCTTTCCATAAACGCCGGACGCCAGGTTCGGGTTGTATTGCCAGAAGTAGCCCGACTTGATCTTGCCCATGCCCGTGGTCGGATTTTTCCACGTGCCCATGTATTCAAAAATGTCGATCTCGTTACCGAACGCGACCGCGCCGCCGCGGTCGCCGAGTCCCACGCGATTATCGAGTGGAGTGACCGATGCGCCTCGATCCGGCATCAACCAGAATGCCGGCCAGGTGCCGGGACTACGCGCCATTTTCACGCGAGCCTCGAAATAACCGTAGGCTTGGGTCCACGTGTTATAAGTGCCGAACGCGCCGGAGGCGTAGTTCATCGTGTTCGAAGTGTGGCCGCCGTAACCAATGTTCACGGCGGTGCGTTTTTCGGGTTTGATGACGCACACACCCGCGTTCTCATCGAGAATCACATTCTCGGGGCGATAGGCCTGCAGTTCGTTATTGATGATGCCGACCCATCTCATGCCCATTTGCCACTTGGCGGGGTTGAGGCCGCTCGACGTGGCATATCGAGTGGTGAACTCCTCCTCGAAGGAAAGAGTCCAGTTGCCGGCGGGCGGGGCGGCGTGGGCGAGCGTGGAGGCGAAGAGCAGTCCAAGAACGGCGACCGACTTGGCTGCGATTGAGGTATTCTGATGTCTGGGGGGTGGGGTATGATATTTCATAGAAGCGTCGGCTTCATCATGAATTCGCCACCCGCCGACAATGGTTGCGGCGGTTAGGCGTAAACTCCCCCGTGAACAAATTGCGCTCCAACCGGAGCCGTGGCCGTCCCTTCGGAGCCGGGCTTTTTTCGTCCCGGAAATCTCCAGTTAACGCTCAACTGCCGGGGCACTGGCGAGGAGCATACTCGGACGCATGTTTGAACAACCCCCATGCATGACCCGCGTCCATCCACGCAGAAACGCTCCGGCTTCGCGTTGCTCATCACGATCACGCTGCTGGCTTTTCTCGTGCTCCTGCTGGTATCTCTCGCCGCGCTCACGCGGGTGGAAACCCAGGTCGCGTCCAACAATCAGCAGCTTTCGCAAGCCCGCCAAAATGCGCTGATGGGACTCAACATCGCGCTGGGTCAGCTCCAGCTCACGCTTGGCCCGGACAGGCGTGTGAGCGCGCCTGCGTCGCAAAAAGACGCCGATGGCACGCCCAACTACGGCGCCGCAGACTTTTCGAACAACTCACATTGGACCGGAGTTTACCGGCAAAACCCGTCCGTTTCCACGCGTGACCCCCAACTCCTCAACTGGCTGGTGAGCGGAAACCAGGGACTCACGGTGTCCGCGGCCGGCGCCAATACGCCGGCCGTCGTGCCCAATGCCATCGTGACGGGGCTTTCCGCGGGTATGACCGCCACCACTCCAGCGACCGTGGGAGGAAAACCGGCCGTTCTTCTCGTGGGCCCGGGTAGCGTCATGGCGGAGTCCGCCGCCGCCGCATCCGCGGACATCCTGCAGCGATTTGTGGTTGCTCCCCTGGAGGAAATCAAAGTCCAGGCGGGCGTCGTGGCGGGTTCCGATCCCGCCTCGGGCAATCAAACAGTCGGCCATTTCGCCTACTGGGTCGGCGATGAAGGAACCAAAGCCAAGGTGTCGCTGATCGATCCGTGGGAAAATCCTTCTCCGGCGACCCTTACCGCCACAGCTGCATCGTCGGCACAGACGCGGGACTACCGCTTCATCAATTCCCAACGGTCGGGCATCGAGGGGGTTGATCAGGCCGGTGCCAACACCCCGCTTTCCACCAATTACCCCGCCAACGCGGCCGCCCTTCTCCGCGTCCTCGACCTGTCTCAATTGCCGCTGACGAATACCGCCGGGCAGGCCGCGCTCACCCTCGCGGCGAAAAACCGCTTCCACGATCTCACGACCACGTCCTACGGCTTGCTCGCCGATGTGGCCAACGGGGGTCTGAAAAAAGACCTGACTGCGTGGGTCTCCGAAACCACCACCAATCCCAACCCCTCGACGCCTGCAAACGGCAATGACGACTATATCCACGCCGGCGACCCGTCCGATTCGTCCAAATATGGGCTGCCCAAATGGGAGTTGATCCGCGATTACGCCCGCACATTCGCGATGACGGGCGCCGTTACTCCCCGACGCCAGACCGCCACACAGCAAGGCATCTTTCCGGTGATCACCTCCGCCAGGATGAGCTACAACCTCACGTGCTCGGCGCCCAACACTCCGCCCGATTTTCATATCATGCCGGTGGTCACCTTATGGAATCCGTATAATGTGAAAATTGCGGCCAAGACCTACGAGTTCTGCGTTCAATACTCGAACATCGCCCCCCAGATTCCGGGCAATCCCGGCAACAAGCTTTCATTTAGAACGGGGGCTTACGCTCCCTTAAGTCCCACCAACCTGGCCGTCGCCCCAGAAGACTTTGATCTGACTTTGATCAGGGTTGTCCACGGCGGGAATTTCAACGGCAACACGTTCATTCAACCCGGCAGCCAGGAATACGGCGAGACCACGTCCACCACGGAGGCGGAATACTTTCGCTTCAGACTTGAGGTGTCCAAGGACATGGAGCCCGGAGAAAGCCGCATCTTTACGATTTGCGATGCCGAGGACAGTTCCTCGGGTTACGACGGCACACTCTACAAGAGCGGCGTCTCGCAAATGAGCGATCGCGGCGCGCTCAGAAACGACGTGGCAGTGAACAACTCGGTCCGCATGCGAGGGCAGGTGCCGTTCAACTCCTTCATCGTGGCAAACACCCAGCGTATTTATTTATACCCCAACAAAGCCACCGCTCCCGACACGCGGATGTTTTTTGCCAGAATGGAGATGATGCTCACGGAGCCCCTCCCGGCATCCATAGCGGGGAGCAACACCAATGCGGTCAGGGAATTTTTACGCGCCAACGCCTATCAACGCATCGTGGGCGTCGGGTTCTATTGGAGGCCGACCATGGAAAGCATCCAGGTGCCCGCCTTTAACACGGGCGTGGATCCATTGCTGTATCATCGCATCGAGTTGATGATGTCGGATCTGCCGACGTCGTTCCCCGAATCCAACCCGCAGGAAAACAGTGTTCCGGCCACCAACCCGCATCCCGGCGCGCCGCGCTGGCTTGCCTCGCTCAACCCCCAGGCCTCGACTTTCCTGCGAAAGCCTTTCGTGGAAGGCGCGGCCCGGTCCAATTTCAATCCGTCCTACCTGGTCGAATATTATACCAAGCCCCCCACCGCCAGTTTCACGTTCAACCTTACGAAGCACGACATTCCGAACGCCGACGCAGACGGGCGGGTGTCGGCCGGCACACGCGTTTCCAACACGTCGGGCGGTGCGCAAAATCTGGTGATTCGCGAGCTGCAGTCGTCGGGCGCGCCGCTGTTTTCAATCGGGCAACTTCAGCACGCAAACACCTCGTTGTTGAACCTGAATCCGGCGTATGCGATCGGGAATTCCCATGCGAATCTCTATGTAAACAGGAATGCCTCCTACACGGTGGTAACCGCCACCGACTCTTTCGCCGACGACGACGCGGTCACCGCATCCAGTCCTGCGGTATTCCCGGGCGCACCCCTCACCGGCTTCCCCGGCAACGCAACCTTCAATCGCATCTACGATCTTTCCTACCTGCTCAATCAGACCCTGTGGGATGGCTACTTCTTTTCCACCGTGCCTCATGAGCTGCCGGAAATCGGGCAATCCGCCCTGACGACCGCCCAAGCAGGAAATCCCAACTACCGGCTGCCAAACGCCCGGCACCAGTTCTATTGGAGAAGCGGGGCCGCCTCCGATGCCGAGGTGACCGAGCTGAAAGCCACCCGCACGGCGGCCGCCCACTTGCTCGTCAACGGTGGTTTCAACGTCAACTCCACCTCGGTGCAGGCCTGGCGCGCACTTCTCTACAGCCATAACAATGTCGCCACCGACCCCGCCGACACCGCGACCATCAAGCATCCGTTCTCACGCTTTGCCACCGCGCTTTCCTCGCCGGTGAATGGAAGCACGCCTAACGACACCTGGATGGGCTATCGAATCTTGTCCGATGCACAAATCGACGCACTCGCCCCCAGGATCGTCGCCGAGATTCGCACGCGCGGTCCGTTCTTGTCCCTGTCGGATTTCGTCAATCGACGGCTCGTGGCGGATAACACCGGACTCAAAGGCGCGCTGCAGGCTGCGATCGACGCCGGAACGATCAATGAAGCCAGCTCCACCCATGCTTTGCCGGCCATGTATTATCCCAGGGACATCAAAGACCCGAGTAACCTGGTGGCCCCGGATGTAGAGCAGCAGATCGTCTATTCAGGAGCTGCAAACTCCGCGAACACCGCCGCAGATACCACGCAGATCGCGGCCTCACGAGTGTCTGGGGCGCCCGGCTACTTAACCCAGGCCGACCTGCTCACCGCGCTGGGCCCGTCTCTCACCGCCCGCTCGGATACCTTTCGAATCCGTTCCTACGGAGATGTCCAGAATGCGGCCACCGGAGCCGTCGAGGCACGCGCGTGGTGCGAAGCCATGGTGCAACGCATGCCCGAATATGTGAATGCCGGCGATACGCCCGACGCGGCTCCTGCCAACTTGAGCAGTTTGGATAACAAGACCTTCGGCCGCCGGTTTAAAATCATCTCCTTCCGCTGGCTTTCCACAAATGACATCTAAAAAAAAACCGGCCTTGCTTGTGATTGCCTTGCTCGTTTGTGCCACCGCGGCAAACGCGGTTCCGTTTCGGCTGCTTGCATGGGGTTCCTACGATCTCAACCTGCAATACCAGTCAGGACGAACGCCGGTCGAGGTCTCGGCGTTCCCCACGAGTTTTTCCCCCGTCTATGAATACAAGGAAACGGGACCCATCACGCTCTTCAAGATGGTGGAGCATGAGGAGAAGCCCCAGCGGCAGACCGCGTGTGTGATCACCCTTCCTCCGGAAATTCAGCAAGCCTTGGTGATTTTGGTCCCGGGCGATGACAACAAGGCTCTTTCGAAGAAAGTCCTGCCCAACAGCCAAGGCCAGGTTTCGACGGGCGCCCCTCTCATTTATGACTATGTGGTGATCGACGACTCGCCCGCCGCGCACCCCTCGGGCACGATCGAATTCAGAAACTTTTCGAAACTGCCAATCGCGATCAATATCGCCCAGCAGCAGCTGACGATTGCGCCAAGGGACAAGGTTCAAGTCCCCTTGACCGCGGGCGCGAAACGCATGCCCTTCAGGGCGGCCGCCCAACTCGAAAATGGACAATGGCGGCTGCTGTCGAGCACTCCTCTGCCCATCAGTGGTGCGCACCGCCTGCTGGTGATTTTGCGCGATGGACCGTCTCACACCACGCGTAATGACGAGCCTAACGTGGTCATTGTCCCGCTGTTTGACTGGCCGCCCCCTCCCCCTGCCGAGGCCGCCGAGGCCGGCCCCTCCTCGTCCTGATTCCCTCCCCGGTTTCCCATGAAATTTTCCCTTTGGCTCCAAGGCTTCCGTCGAAGCCTCGGCATTGCGTATTGTCTGACCTGCGCCATCGGATTCTCGTCCGCGCTGCACGCCTCCGTGCGCATGTCCTCCGGCACAAATCAGTTTGCAACGCGCGCCACGTTCGTGACCAGCGCGGCGTATCCGTTGCCCGCTGGCGACTGGACCATCGGCATTTGGGACAATAATTTTCAGGGTGACGGCGGCGTGCTCATCAGCGGCGCGATCAATCTCGCCTGCGTCCCATTGGGCAAAGGCTTCCCCCAGCAGGGCCGCTACCTGGTCGGCGGCACGGACGCCGCCGGCAACCCGTTCGGCAGCGGTGGCAAGATCATGAAGGACGTCATTCAGGGCACGCTGCGCGAGGGTTATCCCGGACGCACCACCGGGAAGTTTTCCCCGCGTCTTCATATCATCCGCCGCCGCGCCGGACACAGTGAATACCTGGTCGCCGAGGCCGGTCACGCGCCCGTCCTCGTGTGCAGCGAACAACGCGCTTTTGGCGCGACCAACGGCGGCTGGGGCCTCGCCAACATCAATGGCTATGGCGATCTCTACGACTCGGATTTGGAAGGTTGGTTTATCGCCACCGTCGCCGTCTCCGACAAGGACATCGCCCTCATGGCGGCCGGCCGAAAGCCGTCCAGCGTCTCCAGCCTCGCCGGAAATCTTCCAATCTATTTTCCACTCGAAACCGCGGAGTTGTCCGGCACCGCCAATCCGCTCCCGCTGCCCAATCTCGGAAGCGCGACCTCGATCGCGCTAAATCGAAAAGGCCCCGCGGCCAGTTT
>JAQSWS010000145.1 GCA_029266495.1 Rariglobus sp.
GAGATCGATGAACAAAAGAGAAGGAAGGATGCGTCCGAGTGAAAAGGGCCGTGTTTTCGCCCCAACCGCCTCCGCAACTCTAGGGGCCTGCTAAGCAAGCCTTAGGACGCCCTGCCCGACCGCGCAAGAAAACCAACGGCTCTCACGGCAGTATTCCGCACTTAGTAGGAGTCGGGTCGACGCCGCTCCAACCAGTTGCGGATATTATCGGAAAAATTCGCTATGAGCATCGGGACGATGCCCAGCATGAGAGCCGTTTTAACCATTGGTTTCACCGAGGCGGCACCGGAGCGAAGCGCCAAGAGAATCAGGAGAACAGAAAACACCGGCGTCAGGATGTTCAGCGCAGTCGTTCCCACCGCAAGCCAGGTCATGCGGCGCCGGACGTAGCCCGGAGTGGATTCGAAAACCTCGGAGATCATCTTCACGATGCAGATGAAACCCACGGCCATCATAAAGGGCGTGCGCGTTTTTTCGCTCGCCAGTCCCCACCACACACAGAGCAAGGCGGCTGCCAGCGAGGCGAGATACCAGCGGGTCGCCCGCAGTTCGTCCGGGGACAACGCCTGTCGTCCGTCAGGATCGAAGCTCAACAGGATCTCGTAGAGCTGGTGTGCGATCATTGAGAGTAGAAAGCAGGTATACACCACAATCTTGGCGGACGCCAAAACCGGAAGCCACACGGCATCGGCCTGCAGGCTTTTCTCGAGAAAGTTCAACCCCACCAAAAAGCCGGCAAGAACGCCTAACATCGTCCAAAGACTGACGCGTTCCAATGCGATGAAGACGCGAAGCAGGACGGCGAAAAGCGGACTCCGGGCCTTGAGGCTGGTGGCGAGTCCCTGGCGCGCGCCGTCGTTTTGCGGATCAAGTCGCAAAGCCTCTTTGAAATGTGGTATCGCCTCGGCGGCGCGTCCACTGGCAATCAATTCGTAACCGCGCAACGAGTGGTTGTAGCTGTCGTCCGGGTCGAGCTGAAGCAGGCGGGCGGAGATGGCGCGCGCCTCATCTCCGCGTCCCAGCGCGAGCAGGGCTTGGGCGCGAAAAGTCAGGCAAAGATCGTTCTCCGGATCGAGCGCCAGCCCCGTTTCGGTGGCGGCGAGGGCGTCGTCAGGCTTGTCCCGTTCCAAGTGGGCGCGAGCGAACAGCCCATGGATCGATGCATCGGCGGGATCAAGTGCCAGCGCCCGGGCGAAGGACTCCTGCCCTTCGTTCGCCAGACCGCGTCTCAACTGAACGAGACCCAGCGTGGCATGGGCAAACGCGTCGTCCGGATCTTCCGAAATCATCTGCTCGGCGATGGTCGTGCCCTCTTGCCCCCGGTCCAACTGCACGAGAGTCAACGCGAGATCATGGGCAATAACATCCGACCACGGCGACTCGGCGCGGGCTTTGCGCAGAAGCTCCAGCGCCTCTGCATACCGGCCCTGGTTGATTAACTGCCGTGCCCTGAAATGGTCCTTGCTCATCCGCTTGGGAAAACACGAGCGGCGCAACGGCTTCAATCGTGAATCCGTTGCACCGGAGAGCGACGAAGAGTCATGTTTTACCACTTACCCTCTTGAGAGGCGGTGTAAGCAGACCACTTATGCAAGGTTTCAGTCAAAATCTAGTTCACAGAGGAACCAATGCGGCAGAAGCTTCTGCATCCCAATGATCGAACGCTTCTGGCTCATCCTAACTCTCTGTTTTGCTTTAGAGGCTTCCGCCACAGAAATCACCGCCTCTGACTTCAACCCGAATTTCGTTGGCGGTGGAACCGGTATCATCACTCGCGTGTTTTCCACGAAAATGGATCTCGGCGAGTCACTATCCTACCTTGTTGATTTCAAAGGCGAGTCGTTGGTCGTGTTGAGGAATCCCGGCTTTCCTAG
Organism: Rariglobus sp.; assembly: GCA_029266495.1. Taxonomy (GTDB): domain Bacteria; phylum Verrucomicrobiota; class Verrucomicrobiia; order Opitutales; family Opitutaceae; genus Rariglobus. Next base: position 1,875 of record JAQSWS010000145.1, read on the forward strand.
TCCATCGCGTAAGGTGGGTGATTCTATCACATTTGATATTCTTCGGCATAAAAACGCAGAGTCCAAGCAGCCCATTCTTATCTTTGTCGAAGAGCCCAATGAAGCGTTTCAGGCCCGTTATAAAAAGGCCGCCGCCAAGGCACCTCAGATTGCCGATACCCGTCCAAATATCGATGTGGTTATCAAGGAGGATGGAACCTTCGTCGTGGGTGGCACCGCCGGCAAACTGGAAGAGCTCCCAAGCCTCATAAAGAAAATCCCCAAGAATACTGTCGTTACGCTGATATCGCATCCGGAATCTAGCTACGAACTAACCACGAAAGTCCTGGAGCTACTGGCCGCTGAAAACATTAAGGACATAACCTTCACTTCCACAGAAGAGACTCTTTGAGTGGGCCGTTACCTGCTACTTTGGACTTCATTAAGCGTCCGTAAAGGAGCTGGGTTTTGCTCCAGCCGCCTCCGCAGCTCCGGATAATCAATCTTCGCATTGTGCCGCTTGTCCACCGGCAGCGTCGCCATGAAGCGCACCTCATCGACCTGCGCCCACGCCACTGCCGCGAACAACTCCGCCGTCAGCTGCTCGTCGCGCTCCGCCTCCACGACCAACACCCGCCGTCCGTCCAACGCTACCATCGCCGCACGCCGCACTGTTGGAAACGTCATTGTCACGCACTCCACGCCAAACGGGTAAATCGCTCCGCGTGCATCTTCGATCCGCGCCGAGCAACGTCCCGCCAGCCACAAGCGCCCGCGTTCGTCCAGCAGCCCTGCATCACCTGTGCGGTGCCACACTTCGCCCTCTACGCGAAACTTCGTCTCCTCGTCGCCGATCCCGCCCAAATACCCCGGCAACACATGATCTCCCGTGACCACGATCTCCCCCGTCTCGCCTGCCGACAGACACTCCGCCTCAAATTCCTCTGCACTCAACGCACTGCGCGCCACGCCCCAGCGATCCCTCACCACGCGCAACTTCACCTCGTCCACCGGCACGCCCGCCAATAGCCCGCGTCCGCCACGCATCGCCGCCAGGTCGTCCGCCCCGATCTCATGCGCGCCCGCATGCGCAATCGGCTCCGCCTCCGTCGATCCATAAACCGCGACCACCTCCGCATTCGGAGCCAACGCGCTCAGCGCCTCCAGCAACCGCGGAAACACCGGCGCCCCGCCCGTGTAGAGTTTGGTCAACCCCGGTAAAGTCCGCCTCCTGCCCGTTTCCTGATTTCCTGATTTCCCAATTAAACTCCCTGCCCGTCCACCCTTGCTCTCTTCGCCGTTGCATCCGTTCGCATACGCAATCAACCGCTCAAAAAACGCCGGTGACGCCGTGATCCTCGTCACGCCCCTACGCTCAATCTGCGTCCACACCCGCGCCGCGTCCACCGCACCCGGTTTTCGCAGATCCACATCCGGGATCACCGTCGTCACACCCGCCGCCAGATTCGCCAGCGTGAACACCGGCAACGTCGCCAGATCCACCTCACCCGGCTCCAACGCAATGCTCGGCGCCAGCGCCCGATACTGCGCCAGTAAAAATCCCTGCGTGCGCACCGCCCCCTTCGGCACTCCCGTGCTCCCGCTCGTGAACGTCACCAACGCCGCGTCCTCCGGCTGCGCATCGTTGGTCGTCACGCGTTCCGTCGTGTCGCTCGCCAGCCACCGCACCGTCCCTGGCAACCAGCCGCCCGTCGTGACTTTCAACGGAATCGCCCGCAACGCCCGCGACCGCAGTCGCAGCAAATGCGCCTTGGGAATAGCCATCAACGCCTCCGGCGCCCAACGCGCACAACACCGCTCCAAATGCTCCCGTCCCGCCGACGGATCAAGAAACAGCGCCACCGCACCGATCCGGAACAACGCGAGCAACGCCACATACAGCTCCGCCGACATCGGCACGAACACCAGCACCGCCTCCCCACGCTTCAACCCGCGCGCCCGCCACCACGCCGCCGCCTTCGCGACTTCGTCATCCAGCTGAGCAAACGTCAGCGTCCGACCCGCCGCGTCGTCAATCAACGCTACCGTCCCCGGCCGCACCCGCGCCTGCTCCGTCAATTTATCCCCGATCGTCATTACTCCGGATAAGTGTTCCTCAGTGCTCATCAGTGGTTAACCCAGCCGCTTCGAAAACAGCGTATACCGCCGGATCGTCTTCGCGTAATGCGCGCTCAAGTTCCGCGATTTGTTCGTCTCATGCATCAACGCATGAATCGCCCGCGTAAACCCCAGCCCCCGCGCCGCCGCATGCACCTCCGCCAACAGCCACGCGCCCAACCCCGCATGCTGACGTCCCGGCAGCACCGCCAGCGTCTTCACAATCACCGTCGTCACTTTTTCTCCCCGCGCCGCTTGCGCGTAATCCGGCACCGCAAACACATAACCGACCGGCTGGCCCGCCTGCTCCGCCAGCAACACCAGCTCCGGCCGCACCCGCTCCCGAATTGCCCGATACTGCGCCACAAACGCCTCTTTCGGCAGCGGCGTATACAGGTAATTCGACTGAAACGAAACCACCGACACCTCATAAATTCGTTCCAACTCCGCCTCGAATTCCTCCAGTCGGAACGCCCTCACCGTCACCCCCGCCGCCTTCATCCGCGCCGCCACGCCGTCCACGCGCGCATCCCGCGTCACCAAATCTTCCGTCGCCGACGAATAATATTCCGCCAGCGGACCAAACCCCGCCGCCCGCCACCACCCCGGCCACTCCGGCGGATTCGATGGCTCCAACAAAAACGCCGGCTCGTCCCCCGCCTCCGTCACCAACCGGTAACTCCGCCACGTGTTCCCATTCATCGGTCCCACCGCCAGCGTGCACCCGCGCGCCTTCAACTCCGTGCAAGCCCGCGCCAGCACCGCCGACGCCTCCGCTTCCGTGCCGGCCGAAAACCGCCCGATCACGCCTGGCCGCTCGCCTTCCATCGGCGGAACCTGCGTCCACCACAGCGACACCTCCGCGCTGCCTTCCCGCAGCCGCAGATCCTCGCCCATATCCATCGTGGTCGTGTTACTCATAAAAATAATAAAAACGCGCCGCCTGCCACCGAGGCAACGACCGCCGTCACCCCTTGTTTCCACCACCGTGCCGAAAGATCATCCGGCATCTGCAACTTCGGCTCGCACACCACAAAGCCCGCCGTCGCCACCGCTACGCACGCCAGGCCCGCCGCGAGCTCAACCCACGACACTCCACGCCCGCGATCCAGCAACGCGAACGCCGCGCCTTGCAACACCACCGCCTGAGCCGTGCCTGCCGCCCACCACGCCATCCGCGACCACTCCGGCCGCCCTTGCGAAAACCGCACCGTCGCAATCACCGCCTGATGCGCCGCCACTCCCAGCGTGAACCACCACAGCCACGGCTGCGCCCCCGGCGCAAACGCCTGCGCCACCGCCCACACCAGCCCCGCCGACCCCACGCAAATCACCGCCACCAGATTATGTCTCGGCATCCCGCCCGGCCCCGCCGGCATCAGCCGCACATAACTCGCCAGCAACACCACCGGAGCGATCAACCACGGCCAGCCTCCCACCGCCCAGAAAAAATACATCGCCAACGCCCCGCCCAGCCGCGCGCTGTCATCCACCACCCGCCCTCGCCGCCAAAACCACGCCACTGCGGTGATCACGATCAACACAACCAGCCGAATCACCAACGACTCCATCGGCAGCCCGAGATAAATCACCAGCTGCGCAAACGCCGCCAGCGGCAAAAACACATTGTCCAGCCCCCGCCACGAAATCGCCTCCACCATCATCCCGAAGACGCCGATGATCGCCCCGATCACCGCACTCGCGAGCCAACCATGTCCCGTCAGCAGCAGCGGCACCGCCACACACACCCACGCCGTCGCACCCACCGCCAGCGAACCTTCGATGCTCTTCCACCCTTCGAGCGTCTCATACTTATGACGCCCGTGGCGCTTCCCCACCAGCGCACCCGCTGCATCCGCAAACGTCAGTAACGCCACCGGCACGCCAAACGCCAGCGCATCGCCGCGCGCCAGCGTAAACACCGTCGCCACGCCCACCGGAAAATACATCTCACCCAGCGACGTGCGCTTCACGTCATGCAGCACTCCGCCAATTTCCCGCATCAACACCGGCACCACGCGCAACGCCCCGAGCGCCACCACCGCCAGCGCCGCCAACACCCACACCGGCCAAACGTCTTTGAACAACAGCGGAAACATCAGACAAATCACACCCATGCCGACATGCACCGCCTTGCGCGCCGCCTCCGCCCCGAACACGCCACGCGCCTGCCCAAGCTTAACGCCCAGCAGCAGCCCGCCCAGCGCCCCGAGCACCACGGCGATGCCAGTCCACGGACTCAAATCACTTCCTCCACGATAAAC
>JAQSWS010000056.1 GCA_029266495.1 Rariglobus sp.
AAGGCCGGCTATCACATGTGGGCTGGCCCTTATGGCGAATGGGGCTCGCGCAAATACCTCCTCTCCTCCCTCGATCAATCGCTCAAGCGGCTCCAGCTCGACTACGTCGACATCTTCTATCACCACCGCCCCGATCCCAACACCCCGCTCGAGGAATCGATGGGCGCGCTCGCCCACGCCGTGCGCAGCGGGAAGGCGCTCTATGTAGGGCTTTCCAACTACAAGCCCGAGGAAACCGCCCGCGCCGCCCGGATCCGTCGCGATCTCGGCACGCCCGCGCTCATCCACCAGCCGGTCTACAATATGTTCAACCGCTGGATCGAGCCCGCCCTCCTTGATGTGCTCGCCGCCGAAGGCATGGGCTGCATTCCCTTTTCTCCGCTCGCCCAGGGCCTGCTCACCAACCGCTACCTCGCCGGCATTCCGGGCGACGCCCGCGCCGCCAAGGCCCATGGATTTCTCAAGGCCGACCGCATCACACCCGAGGTGCTCGCCAAGGTCACCCAGCTCAACGGCATCGCCCAGGCCCGCGGCCAGTCCCTCGCCCAGATGGCGCTCGCCTGGACGGTGCGCGATCCGCGCGTGACCACCGCCCTGATCGGCGCCAGCAAGGTCTCCCAGCTCGAGGACAACTTCGCCGCGCTTCAGACGCTCGACTTCACCTCCGACGAACTGGCCCGGATCGACGAAATCCTGGCGTAAAACCGGCCAGGTTTTAACGGAAAGATCGCGAAGGCCTCCCCCGCTTTGTGCTTCCGGCGCTCTTTGCGTTAAAAAATCCCGTTCCGTGAACCTGGTCCTTTTCGAGTCCGCCGAACTCGCCGCACCGCTCCCGCGCATCGATCCGCGGGCGCACCACATCCTCGACGTGCTGCGCCGCCGCGAAGGAGACACGTTCGACGCAGGCGTGGTCAACGGCCCGCGCGGCAAAGCCACCCTCACCTCCCTTTCCCCGGATGCGCTCACCCTTGCATTCGCATGGGATGCGCCACTCCCTCCCCCCGCCCCGACCACCCTGTTGATCGGCCTGCCGCGCCCGCAGACCGCCCGCGACATCCTGCGCGACGCGACCACCCTGGGTGCAACGCGTATTCACTTCGTGGTGACGGAACGTGCCGACCCCAATTACGCCGCAAGCACGCTCTGGACCTCCGGCGAATGGCGGCGCCATTGCCTCGCCGGCGCCGCCCAGGCCTTCGCCACACACCTCCCTGAAGTCACCTGGACGCACACCCTCGCCACCGCGCTCGCCACGATTCCCGCCACCACCACCCGCCTCGCCCTCGACAATTATGAGGCATCCACCCCGCTGCGGGTTTGTCACTTATTAAGTGACAAACCCGGAGGGGCTGAAAACGCATTGGTCCTCGCGGTGGGGCCCGAACGGGGCTGGGCGCCGGCAGATCGGACCGCTTTGCGGGCGAACGGGTTTACGCTCGTCCACCTCGGGCCTCGTGTTTTGCGCGTGGAAACCGCCGTTGTCGCCGCCTTGGCAATCACCCGACTGGGTTGATCTGGCTTCGACGAAAAAACCCCACCGTCGGCTGGTGAGCGCCTTTGCCAAGGCGCTTCACGCACGTCCAGCCAGAGGGCTCCAATTTGACCCCGCCCGGCATTTCAAAAACGATGACCGGATCGGCATCGCCCGAGGGCCACCAGTCCTTCATCCGCTCAAAAAGCACCGGGCCAACCTCTGCGATGATTTCATAAGGTGGATCGATGAAGACCAGGTCGGGCCCTTCTCCCGGCACAGGCGCCCAGGACAGCACGTCGAGCACGAGGAGCTTTAAATTGGATTCCGGACGCACCGCGCTTTTGGAAACCGCCATGATGTTTTTCCGGATGCAATCCGCCGCCTTCGGATTTTTTTCCACGAACACGCCGCCGTCCGCGCCGCGGCTGAACGCCTCCAGGCCATAGGCTCCGCTTCCGGCGAACAGATCGGCGAAACGAGCCCCGGGCAGCCGCGCGGCCAGGCTTGAAAACACCGCCTGGCGCATGCCGTCGGTCGCCGGACGCGTCAGATCGCCCTTGGGCACCTGCAATGTCACCCCGCGCGCGGCTCCTCCACTGATTCGCATGGATCGCCGGCTTACTGCTTCACCGCCGCGTCCCGATACTGGATGTAGGCACTGCGCACCGCGATGTAGGGGTCGATCGCATCCTTGCGGGGCGCATCATACGTATAGAGGAGATCGGGCAGGGCACTGAGACCGTTCACCACCTGCACGGTGGTCTCGATCTCCCAGGTATATCCCTCGATGTTTTCGCGAAGGTTCCAGGCAAGCGGGTTTAAATAATAATCCCCGACCGCACCAACGGTATCGCGCAACGTGCCAGGCCCGAACAGGGGAAGCACCAGATAAGGGCCCTTGCCGATGCGCCACACGCCGAAGGTCTGGCCGGTATCCTCACGGGGCACCATCGCCAGTTCCGGAACATCGTCGGAAACACGGATGAAGCCTCCCAGCCCGGCGATCGTGTTGACGAAAAACTTTCCGGTCTCACGGCCGGCACGATCAAATTTCCCCTGCAGCGCGCTGTTCACGAAACGAATCGGAAAGCGTAGGTTGTCGAAAAAATTACGGATCCCATGGCGCGCGGGTTCGGGCACGACCTGCGTGTAGCCTTTCGAGACGGGACGAAGCACGTAATCGTAGAGGCCGTCGTTGAACCTGAAGATCGCGCGATTCACCGGCTCGAACGGATCGGAAACTTGAACGACGGCGTATTCATCCACCTCGTCGACGAGTTCCGGGTCCGGCTCGGCGGGCGTCTTTTGAGCGAACACCGGCGGCACGCAGGCAAGCACCAGACCGGTGCACAGCAGGAGAGCATGGAACGGAGACTTCATTTGGCGGGCTCCTGGGAAAGATTTTTCTCAAGCGCGGCGATGACTGCGACCGCGCCGCCTCGTTGGAAGATGGGGTCGAGTTGGGAACGCCAGTTGGCGATCATGCTCACGCCCTCAATGTTCACGTCGTAGATCAGCCAGGAGCCGCCCACCTGCTCGACGCGGTAGGACACCGCGTATTTCTTTCCCGCATAATCAATCGTCGTCGGCAGTTCGCGCAGCGTGGGCCGCGCAGGATCGAGAATGACCGCCTTGGAATAAGTGATCCCGGGGCGTTCGCCGGCCTCGAAGCGATTGGCATAGGTGCGAATGACCAGCTCGGTGAAGAGGTGCGTGGTGAGTTTTTTTTGCTCGGGAGTGAACTGCCGCCAGCCCGGGCCGATCGCCCGGCGGGTCACGCTCTCAAAGCTAAAATATTTTTCGAGCGTGGGACGCACACGTTCCGACAACGGAGTCGTCGCGGCTTGCTGGCTGTAGGCGATGGCGAGAACCTCGTCCACGGCGGTGCGCAGCATGCCAACTTCATCGGCGACGGGGGCCTCGGCGTGGAGGGCGGCGACGGATACCATCGCAATGGCCGCAAATTGAAAACTGAAGCGCAGGTTCATTTGGCTGTCTCCGTGACAGGGGTTTCGGTGGGAGGGGGTGTTTTCTGGTCAACGTTGCCAAAGGCAAAACGGCTGATGAGCGACTCGATGTCGACGGTGGATTCCGTGTCGTTGATGAGCGCCCCCGGAGGCAGCACGGCCTCCTCGCCGCCCGGCGAGAGCGCGAGGAACTTGTCGCCGATGAGGCCGCTGGTCTTGATCGAGGCGATGGAATCAACGGGAAGCTTCACATCCTCGCGCAGGCTGAACTCGACGAGTGCGCTGTAATCGGCGGGGTTGAGCGTGATGAGGTCCACACGGCCGACCGGCACGCCCGCGATGAGGACGTTGCTGCCCGGGTTGAGTCCGCCGGAATTGGAGAAGCGCGCCTTCAAGGTATAGGTGTCGCCGCCGACCAGCGCACCCGCGCCGATGCGCAAGGCGAGGTAGGCCACGGCGGCGAGGCCGGCGAGCACGAACACGCCGACAATCAGTTCCAGTCTGGACTGCTTCATAAATCTTCCTTTGAGGTGACGGTTTCTCCGCGGCGGAGGGCCGTGATCGTGTCGCGCAACGCGCCCGCGCTGTCGCGAAAGGCGCGAACGGTGGGGTCGGCGGAAAGGCTGAACGCCTCCGGCGTCCCCTGAAATTGCATGCGTCCGCCATCGAGGAGCGCGACCTGGTCGCTGGCGACCAGCGCCTCGGGCAGGTCGTGGGTGACAACCACCGCGGTGAAGCCGAACTGACGCTGGTATTTCACGATCATCTCGAAGACACCGTTGCGGCGGATCGGATCGAGGCCGGCGGTGGGTTCGTCGAAGAGCACGAGTTCGGGACGAGTGACGATCGCGCGAGCCAGGGCGAGTCGTTTTTGCATGCCGCCCGAAAGCTGGCTGGGATAGCGGTCGCGATGTTTGTCGAGCTCGAGCTGGCGCAGGGCTTCGAGCGAGCGTTCACGGATTTCCCGGTTGGGAATCTGGGTGGTTTGCTCCAGGGGAAGCGCGACGTTTTCGAGCGCGGTGAGAGAATCGAGAAGCGCGTTGCTCTGGAAAAGATAACTGCAACGGCGGCGGAACTCGGCTCGGGCGGCGGCGTTGACGGCGTTGAGGGAGCGTCCGTCGAAACGGATCGAGCCACCATCCGGGCGCACAATGCCGGCAAGGCACTTGAGGAAGACGGATTTGCCGGTGCCGCTTTTGCCCAGCACCGTGATCACGCTGCCACGCGGCACGGCGAGGTCGACCCCGGCGAGCACGACGTTTTCGCCAAAGCGCTTGTGCAGGCCGCGGACGTCGAGGAAGAGCTCGGTGGTGGTGTCGGCGGCGCTCATGGCTGGTTCACCAGCAGGGACGTGATAACATAGTCGGCCGCCAGCACGGTGATGCTGGAGAACACGACGGCGCGCGTGGTCGAGGCGCTGACGGCGCGCGCCCCGGTAGAGGTGCGGCGGCGATGGGCATTGAAGCCGTTGTAGGCGCAGATGGCGATGGTGAGCAGGCCGAAAACGGCGGCTTTCGTGAAGCATTCGCGCACATCCTGGGGACCCACGGCATTGTGCACCGCCGACCAGTAGACGCCGGACTGGAGGTTCAACAGAACCGAACCGGACAGGTAACCGCCATAAAGACCGACGAGCGCAAAGATTGTTGTCTGAATGGGAAATACGATCAGCGCGGCAATCAGCCGGGGGGAAATCAAGTAGGCGTGCGTGCTGGCGCCCATCGTTTCGAGCGCGTCGATCTGCTCGCTGTTCCGCTGGATGCCGAGTTCTGCGGCAAGAGCGGAGCCGGCCTGCCCGACCAGCATCAGAGCGGCGAGCACGGGCGCGAGTTCGCGAACGAGGGTGAGCGAGACGAGCGTGCCGAGCAGACCCTCGGAGCCGAACCGGTTGAGCACGTAATATCCCTGCAAACCAAGCACAAGGCCGGTAAACAGTCCGACGATCACGATGACCGGAAGGCAGCGCACGCCCTGCTCGTAGATGGCGCGGAGGACGCGCCGCCCCAGTTTTCGAGAACCCACGGCCGCCGTAAACGCACGCGTCGTGAACACGGCGAAGTCGCCGAGTTCACTGACTATACGAAGCGTATGCTGGCCGAGCGCGCGGGTCATGCAAAGCGGTCACGCAAGCCCAATATCACCCTCCACGCAAGCCATCGCGCAGAGCCGCAAACATCCGTTTTATAAGGGCGTCCTCAAGGCATTCGGGATGGCGCGGCCACCGGAATCCGCAGGTTTGTCCTAGTGTTAGCCGATCCGTCGCAGAGACCCGCGTTGCCCGTCCGGGGCGGCGGCTTCCGAATCTTGGCAGAGTCCAACCGGACTTTTCCCCATCCCCCGCGTTCCCTTTACCCCCTCCACACAACGCGGGTGCCCTCGCACCTCCGCCTCCGGCATTCCCCATGACACGCTACCTCGTCAGTTCCATTGGAGCAGCCTCGCTCGCGCTGGCCCTTTCCGTTTCGGGCCAGACTCCCGCGCCCGCTCCCGACATCGATAAACTCCAGGCCCAACTTCAGGCCATGCAGGCAACGATTTCCGACCTGCAAAAACAGATCACCGAAATTCGCCAGGCTGCTCCTGCGAACAGCGCCACCGATACGACCGGTCTGGCCAGCCGCGTGGCCTCTTTGGAAGAAGAATCCAAATCCACCGCCAAGCTGCTCGATATTGCAAAGCAGTTTGAATTTCACGGCTACGTGCGCACGGGCTTTGGCGTCAACCAAAGCGGCGGCCAGCAGCGCAAGCCCGGCAATCCTGACGGCCTCGGCGCCTCCCTCCCCGGCCGCCTCGGCAACGAGCCCGACACTTACGGTGAATTGATTTTCAAGTATCATTTCCCTCAGGCCACGCCCGAGTCGGCCAAGTTCGATTTCGTGACCAACCTGATGTTCCAGCAGAATCAGGACAAAGCCAGCTACCTGCCGATCCAGACCACCGATGCCAACTTCGGCGTGCGCGAGGCCTATTTCACCGCAAGCAATGTCCTCAAGTCTGCGCCCGACGTCAGCTTCTGGGCGGGCAATCGCTACTATGATCGCAAGGACATTCACCGCACCGACTACTTCTGGCTGGATATGTCCGGCTACGGCGGCGGCGTGGAAAACATCGCGGTCGGCCCGGGCAAACTCGCCATCGCCTACCTTAACGGAGCGAGCGGCACCTTCGCCTCCCGCACCAACACCGGCGACGCTCTCACCAAGCAGGCGATCGACGTGCGCTACAGTGCGCTGCCGACCTTTGGCGGCGAAGGCACGCTCTGGTTGATGGCGTCCTACCTGAACGGCGGGACCCCTGCTTCCGGAGCGACCGGAACCTATCCCGATGCCACTCCCGGTGGCGCGATCGGTTGGATCCAGACCAACAAGCTCACAAGCAACGTCACCAACACCGCCGCTCTTCAATATGGCGTGGGCTCGGCCAGCCAGTTCGACACCAATGTCGCCGGCTACGTCGGCGCCCCGCGCGGCTCGCTTGAGGATTCGAAGACCCTCCAGTTTACCGACATGGTGGTCTGGGAGGTCGATGAGCGCCTCTCCATCGAGGCCGATGTTCTCGTTCACTGGAACGACCTCGGCTATACGCCCGCCGGCGGCTCCGACTCCAGCCGCACCTACTACGCGATCGGCGCACGCCCCGTCTACATGTTCACCGAACACCTCGGCGCAGCGCTGGAGGTGGGTTACGACTACGCCACGGACAACCGCAACACCGCCGGCGATGACAGTCCCTCGCTTGCGAAAATCACCTTCGCCCCGCTCATCCGCCCGAGCTCCGGCTTCTTCACCCGCCCCGAGATCCGTCTCTACGCGACCTACTACTTCTGGAACGACTTCCCCGCCGGCTCGCAGATCAACGGCACCGACGCCGGTGACAAGAGCTCCTGGAACTTCGGCATCCAGGCCGAGGCCTGGTGGTAAATTTCCTCCGGTGCGGTCGCCCTCCGGCCGCACCGTTTAACCCTCGCTCCTCTTTTTTTCCCGCTTATCTTTCACCCGTCAGCCGGGTGCCCTCCGCAACCTTCCAACCCGTCTAAAAATGAACCCCCTGTTTCGTAATCTCTGTCTGCTCGGCGCCCTTGGCGCCTCCCTCCTCGCTCCCGTCGCCCACGCCTCCAAAGCCAATCCCGTCATCGGGCTCTCCCTCGACACCCTCAAGGAAGAGCGCTGGCAAAGCGACCGTGACACCTTCGTCGCCGCCGCCGAAAAACTCGGCGCCAAAGTCATCGTCCAATCCGCCAACTCCGACGACACCCGCCAGGTCCGCGACGTCGAATCACTCATCACCCGCGGCGTCGATGTCCTCGTGATCGTCCCCCACAACGGCGCCGCCATGTCCCGCGCCGTCAAATCCGCCAATCAGGCCAAGATCCCCGTCATCGCCTATGACCGCCTCATCCTGAACAGCAAAATCGACCTCTACCTCACCTTCGACAACGTCAGTGTCGGCGAGGCGCAGGCCAACTGGGCCCTCGCCCACCTTCCCAAGGACCGGCCGCTTCGCATCGTGCGTATTTACGGCGCCCCTACGGACAACAACGCCAAGCTCTTCAAGCAGGGCCAGGACAACGTCCTCGATCCCCTCATCAAAGCCGGCAAGGTCCAGGTGCTCTTCGAGGACTGGGCGCTCGATTGGAAGCCCGAGAACGCGAAAAAAATCATGAACGCCGCCATCACCAAATCCGGTCGTGAAATCGATGCCGTCCTCGCCGCCAACGACGGCACCGCCGGCGGCGCCATCCAGACGCTCCTCGAGGAAGGCCTTGCCGGCAAGGTGCTCGTCACCGGTCAGGACGCCGACCTCGCCGCCTGCCAGCGCATCCTCCGCGGCACCCAGGCAATGACCGTCTACAAGCCCGTCAAGAAACTCGCCGAGCTCGGTGCCGCCACCGCGGTCAACATGGCACGCGGCGAGTTCCCCAAGCCCGTCGCCACGCTCGACAATGGCAGCATGCAGGTGCCCTCGATCTTCGAGAAGGTCATCTCCGTGGACAAAACCAACATCATGGAAACGGTTGTCGCCGACGGCTTCCACCCCGCCGAGAGAGTCAAGTAACCCCCCGCCCACCCCACCCCGCGCCCTTCTCGCCATGATCGCCACGGCCCCCACTCCCTGCATCCTCGAGACCCGCAACCTCACCAAACGCTTCCCCGGCGTCACCGCCCTGCGCGACGTGAGTTTCAACCTCAAGCCCGGCGAGATCCACGCGCTCTGCGGCGAGAACGGGGCTGGGAAATCCACGCTCATCAAGTTGCTCTCCGGCATCCACCCGCACGGCTCGTATGAAGGCGAACTGCGGGTGGATGGCGGCGCCGCCACCTTCAAATCCATCCGCGACGCCGAGAAATCCGGCATCGCCGTCATCACCCAGGAGTTCGCCCTCGTCGACGAACTCAGCGTGGCCGAAAACATTTTTCTTGGTCGCGAGCCCATGCGCCACGGCCGCATCGACTGGCTGGCGATGCACAGTCGCGCCAACAGCCTGCTTGCCGGTTTCGGTCTCGCCATCGCTTCCGAGACGCTCGTCAAGGATCTCGGCGTCGGCCACAAACAGCTCATCGAGATCGTCCGCGCCATCGACAAAAAATCCCGCGTGCTCGTGCTCGACGAACCCACCGCCGCCCTCAGCGACCAGGAGGTCGCCGTGCTCCTCGATCATCTCCGCCGTCTTCGCGACGCCGGCACCACCTGCGTCTATATCTCCCACAAGCTCGACGAGGTCTTCGCCATCGCCGACCGGATCACCGTCCTGCGCGACGGAGCGAGCATCGTCACCCTAGGCGCGGATACCGCCACGATTCCTCTCATCATAAAACACATGGTGGGCCGCGAAATCACCGACCTGTTTCCCCGCAAGCCCTCCGTCGCCACCGGCAAGACCGTCCTCTCCGTCCACAATCTCACTTGCAGCCGCACTCGCGGCGAAGCCCCTCTCCTCAAGGACATTTCCTTCGATCTTCACGAGGGCGAGGTGCTCGGCATCGGAGGCCTCATGGGGGCGGGCCGCACCGAGTTGCTCATGCACCTCTTCGGCGCCTGGGGCGTGCGCCACGGCGGCAGCGTGAATCTCCGGGGAAAACCCGTGGATCACCCCACGCCCACCCGGTCCATCCGCGACGGCCTCGTGCTCGCAAGCGAGGATCGCCGTCGCTACGGCCTGATCCTGTCCCAAACCATCGGCTTCAACCTGTCGCTGTCCAGCATCCACGCCTTCACCCACAAGACGAAAATCGACGCGCCATCCGAGTATCTGCGCAACCAGCAGTTCTTCGACCAACTGCGCGTGAAGGCCCCCGGCCAGTCCTCCATCGTGGGCGGACTCTCCGGCGGCAACCAGCAAAAGGTCGTCCTCGGCAAGGCCCTGATGACCGGTCCCTCGATTGTCTTCCTCGACGAGCCCACCCGCGGCATCGACGTCGGCGCCAAGCTGGAAGTTTACGAACTCATCAACCGCCTCACCGCCGAGGGCAAGGCCGTTGTCCTCGTCTCCAGCGAACTGCCCGAGCTCATGGGCATGAGCGACCGCATCCTCATGCTCTGCGAAGGCCGCGTCGGCGGAGAATTCAGCCGCCGTGAGTTCACCCAGGAACGCCTCCTCGCCGCCGCCATGGGCCGCACCGATACCCTCGCCGCCTGACCCGATTTCTTACCCGCCCCTTCCCCTCTCCCCATGAACTTCAAGTCTGCCCTCAAACCCCTGGCCATGCCGCTCGCCCTGGTGGCGATCTGCGCGTTCTTCGCCCTCAGGGAGCCCGTCTTCCTCAGCCCGCGAAACCTCACGCAGCTGTTCATCGAATTCTCCGTCGTCGCCACCCTGGCGCTCGGTGTCTTCATGATCATCCTCACCGGCAACATCGACCTCTCGGTCGGATCCGGCGTGGGACTCATCGGCGGTGTCGCCGCCGTGCTTGTCTTCAAGCAGGACTGGCCGGCACCGCTGGCCATGGGCGCCGCCCTCGTCGTCTCCATGCTCCTGTGGACGCTGATGGGCACCCTCATCGTCAAACAAAAGATACCCTCCTTCATCATCACGCTGGGCGGTCTGCTGATCTTCAAGGGTCTCTTCTGGCTCGTGATCGAGAACTCCACGATTCCCGTCTCCCGTGGCGACGAGGACAACCTCTACTCGCTGCTCACCACCTACTACCTGCCCTCGTTCGCCGGCCTTGCTCTCGCCGCCGCCATCGCCGCCGGCAGCGCGTGGCTCCTCTATTCGGCCCGCCGCGCCCGTCGCTCGCACAAACTGCCCGTCGAGGCCTCCGCCAAAGCGATCGGCAAATGGGCCGCCACCGCCGCGGCGGTCTTTGCCGTGGTCATTGTCTGCAATCAGTTCCGGGGCGTGCCGCTCTCGCTGCTCATCCTCGCCGCCACCGCGACGACCGTTTACTTTCTCACCCGCCACACGCCCTTCGGCCGCTATCTCTATGCCATCGGCGGCAACGAGGAAGCCGCCGTCCTTTCCGGTATCAACGTCCACCGCGTCCTTATCGGCGCCTTCGTCCTCATGGGCGTCGCCGTCGCCATCACCGGTTTCATGATGACCGCCTACTCCGGCGCCTCCACCACCACGGTCGGCGACCTCATGGAACTCGACGCCATCGCCGCCTGCGTGATCGGCGGCACCGCCCTCAAAGGCGGACGCGGCACCGTCTGGGGCGTTCTCTTCGGCGCGCTCATCATGACCGCCCTGCTCAACGGCATGACGCTCATCGCCGTCCCGCCTGAACTCAAGTTCATCGCCCGCGGCAGCGTCCTCGCCCTTGCAGTCTGGGTCGACGTCCGCTTCGGCCGCACCTGATTCCAAAATCGCACGGCTCTCATGGCTCCCGCCGAGCGCTTTTCCTTTCAGTTAAAAGACCGGGATGACATCCGGGAGCCGTTTCACGCCGTCTTGAGGAAACTCCTGCCGGCCGGAGCCAGGCCGGCGACGATGGTATTCACCCCCTCGCTCGAGACGAGCGAGGGCACGACTGCGTCCTCCGTGCTCGTGGTGGAGCACGACCGCTGGCACCTCATCGTCGAAACCGAGACCCGCGACACCACCGTCACCAGCTCCACGATCGACCGCACCGTGCTTGTCGAGATGACCGTGGTGCTGCTGCTCGGCCGCCTCAAATTCGATTTCGCAACCCAGCACGACATCCGCAGCGTCGTCATCGAGTTCAACACCGTGATGGAGCACCTCTACCAGGAGGCCGCCGAGCACATCCTCGGCGCGATGAAGGGACTCCCCTCGCCCCCCGCCCCGCCCGTCAAGCGTGAGACCGAACTGGAGCTGCTGCACTCCGTCCCGCTCAAGTTCCGCAATTCCATCCTGCGCTTCACCCCGCCGGCCGAACGCATCCTCAATCTCGCCTACTGGCCCGCCATTCTCGTCGAACATCGCGGCCTCATCGAACACGAACTCTCCCCGGAAAGCGCCCTCGTGCTGTGCGAACGCGAATTGCTCCTGATCAGTGAGGAAAAACTCCTGCCGGGAGACCGTCCGGAACACCGCTTCCGCATCGGACTGGTCAACAAACACGGCAGCATCGCCGTGCACGGCCTGCTCTCCCGCCTGAGCGAATTCCGCTTCGGCGGCATCGGTGGCTCGGTGACCCTCGACCTTCTTTTCCAAGTCGATCCGGTCATCGAAATCCTCAGCCTGGTGATGCCTGCCGATCAAAAACACGCCGTCGTCGAACTGCTCCGCCAGGCGCTCCGCCTCAAGCGCGAGCCACGCAAACCCGCACCTGGCGGTTGAGATTCACTTTCCCCCAACCCAACGGCACAGCTCCCTCCGCCACCCTCCCGCGCCACCGAACGGCCCATTAAACAAAGTCCGCCGCCCAAGCCAGTTTGTCACTTAATAGGTTACAAACCCGGACCGGGGACCGTGCCTCATTCGTCCACGATCAACCGCGCGTCCTCTTCCAGTTTTTTCCGGTAGGCTTGCGGGGTCATTCCGGTCTGCTTCCGGAAAACCCGGGCAAAATACCCCGGATCCGTAAAGCCGCACGCCCAGGCGATCTCCGACACCGACAGCTTGTTCGACCCGAGCGCCTCGATCGCCCGCGCCACGCGTTGCTGATGGATGTATTGCGTCAACGAACCATCCGCCCCGCTGCCGAACAAATGCGACAGATGTCCGGGCGAGACCCGCAGCTGCTCCGCCAGAAAGGCGACGCTCAAGTCTGGATTCGAAAGATGACTGTGCACGAGCCACTTGATCTGGAACATCCGGTTCGAATCGCTCCCGGTCTCCGGCACCTCGTCATCGAGCAGGTCGATCAACATCCAGAGCAACGTCTGCTCCAGCGCATGCTGCGTCGGCGCGCCATGCGGCCGGTTGGTGCGATGATAATCGATCAGCAACTCCGTGATCTCCACGATCTGTCGCAGACGGGCCGTCTGATAAAATCCGATCGCTTCGATCCCGGCCCCGCCGCCCGCCTGGTCATAGCGGATACTCACCGCGCTTGAATAAAAACCGACGATCATGCGCCGGCTGGCACCGCCGTTCACCCGCGCCGCCAGCAGCCGGTGCGGAACCAGCGCCGGAATGACCGCCATCTCGCCGGCGAGCACCAGGAGCTTCGACCCCGGCAGCACAAACTCCGACTCCCCCGCCAGCTGAAAATGGATCTCGGGCTTGAACTGATAGGCCATGCCTTGCCCGGGCATGCCATCGTGCGCCACGGGAAGCTTCACTCGTAGCGGCTGCCGCCCCAGACGCTGGGCCAGCGCCAGCAGCAGCGTCTGGAACTCGCGACGGAGCTCATTGGTGGCCACCGTGGCGGCGGCGATCGGAGGAGTGCTGAGAATGGGGCCGGACATCGCTTGCCAGACGAGACTAGCGGGCCCGGGCCTTGGGTAAACCTTTTCGTTCCGAGGGAAAACCCCCGGCCCGGTCAGAACCTGCCGTAATCCAACCCGAAGTAAGCGGCGGCGTTGTCGTGGCAGATGTCCTGCACGAGCCTGCCGAGCGCGGCTTCGTCGGCGGGGATCAACCCGGCCTCCACGTCGGTGCCGAGCAGCGCGCAAAGAATGCGGCGGAAGTATTCGTGCCGGGGATACGAAAGGAAACTCCGTGAGTCGGTAAGCATGCCCACAAAACGCGACAGCAGTCCAAGCTGCGAGAGGGCGTTGATCTGCCACTCCATGCCTTCCTTCTGGTCGAGGAACCACCAGCCCGAACCGAACTGGATCTTGCCGGGCGTGGTGCCGTCCTGAAAGTTGCCGGCCATCGCCGCGAAAACGTAGTTGTCCGCCGGGTTGAGGTTGTAGAGCACGACCTTCGGCAGCTGGTTGTCGCGATCAAGCGTGTCGAGATAGCGCGACAAGGCGCGGGCCTGCGAAAAATCCCCGATGGAGTCCACGCCCGCATCGGCCCCGAGGCGCTTGAGCAGGCGGCTGTTGTTGTTGCGCAGCGCGCCGAGGTGCAGCTGTTTCGTCCAGCCGCGCTTCGCATCAAGCTGGCCGAGGTAAATCATCACAAACCACACCCAGCTGGCGGTCTCCGCGGGCGTGGCAGCCCGGCCGGCGCGAACGGCGTTGAAAATCGCCTCGGCCTCGGCACGGGTGCAGTCGGCATCAGGCAGGTTCTCGAGCCCGTGATCGGAGAGACGGCCGCCCAGCGAATGGAAAAAGGCATGGCGGCTGTCGAGGGCGTCAAGCAGCGCGCCGAGAGAGGCAATGGCGACCCCGGCGCGAACGGCGAGCGTGTCGGCCCAGGCATTGAAAACCGCGGGGGCGCCCACGGCCATGAGCTTGTCGGCGCGGAAGGTCGGATATACCCGGGTCGTAAGACCGGACTTCGCGATCGCAACGTGGTGCTCGAGTGTGTCGGCGGGATCGTCGGTGGTGCAGACGACGGCAACCTTGTTCGAGGTCAGGATGCCGTGGGTCGAGAGCGCGGGCTTGGTGAGTTCCGCGTTGGCCAGTTCCCAGATCTGCGGGGCGTTGGCCTCGTTGATCAAAAGGTCGATGCCGAAATAGCGGCGGAGTTCCAGGTGCGACCAGTGGTGAAGCGGGTTGCGCAGGAGCGAGGGAACGATGCGGCAGTAGGCGAGGAACTTGTCGTAGTCACTGGTGTTTTTGCCGGTGATGAAGTCCTCGTTGACGCCGGCAGCACGCATCGCGCGCCACTTGTAGTGGTCGCCGGCGAGCCAGATTTGGGTGAGGTTTTCGAACTGCCGGTTGGCCGCGATCTGATCGGGCGGAAGATGGCAGTGGTAATCGTAGATCGGCTGCGGCTTCGCGTAGGTGTGGTAAAGCAGACGCGACCATTCCGTCGTAAGCAGGAAGTCGTCGTGGAGGAATGAGGAGGCAACGGACATGGGGATGTGGGAGGGCTGAAACTTGAAACCTGAAGAAAGGCATGGGGAAACTTGGGCCGGCTTCAGGTTTCAGGCCTCAGGTTTCAGGTTTTCAGCCGGCGTCAGCCAACGAGGTTGGCCTTGATGTAATCGAAGCTCTGCTTGATGGAGACGAACGGATCGCCGGGGCAGCTGTCCTGCTCGACGATGAACCATTCACAACCGCCGGCCTCGGCTTCGGCGATGATTCGCTTGAAAGGAAGCGTCCCCGCGCCGATCTCGCAGAAGTGCGGTTCGCCCTTCGGGTTCACCATGTAATCCTTCAAGTGAATGAACGGCGTGCGACCCTTCACGCGGCGCACCCAGTCGACGACATCGCCACCGCCGCGCTGCACCCAGAAAGTGTCGAGCTCGGCCACGATGTTTTCGGGCGAGGTCTCGGCATACACGCGCTCAAGAAACGTCGCTCCCCCGGCGGGACGGTAGAATTCGTTGGCGTGATTGTGGTAGCCAAGCTTCATGCCGGCGGCGCGGAACTTGGCGCCGGCGATGTCGAGTTTGCGGATGAGCGTGTCCACGTGCTCGGGATTGTCGAAATCGACGCCCGCCGGAAACGGATACGCGGTGAGCTTCGTGCCAAGCGCCCGAAGGCGCGCGATGACGGATTCGGTTTCGTCGAGGATCTTCACGCCGGGCTCGTGCGTGGCGCAGATGACCAGCCCCTCGGCTTTGCACATGGCGACGAGTTCGGCCTCCGGAATGGGACCGACACCGCTGATTTGCACGGCGGTGTATCCGATTTCACGGACCTTTTTCATGGTGACCGCAAAATCGGCGGCCGTCTTGCAGTAATCGCGGAGGGTGTAGAGCTGGATGGCGACTTGGGAGAGTTTCATGGATGCTGGCGGTTTTAGGATTTGGCCGTTTGGGATTCAGGATTTCCGGCTGCGCCGGCTTTACTTGCCGAACGACTTGGCGAAATCGACCGGGGCAACGGCCACGACCTTCTTCTTTTTGCCCTTCTTGGCGGACTCGGCGATCTTGGCCTTCAAGAGGCGCTCGTATTTTTTGCCGTCGATCGGGAGCGTGACGGGCTTCTGCGTCCAGGCGGAGAGCAGCATCGAATTGGCGAGTTCGACCGAGTGGATACCCTCGGGCGCCGGGGCGACGAGCGTCTCCCCATCGAGAATCGCATCAGTGAAGTTCTGCAGCACCTCGTTGTGCTGTCCGCCGTGGCCGGCGGCAGGAACGACAACGTCCCAGAATGAAGGAGTGGCAAAGGAATGCGGCGTGGTGCGGGAAAATTCGCCCATCGGCACCTCGTTGCGAGTATAGCTGATCTTGTCGTTTTCGTAGACGACCTTGCCACGCTCGGCGGTGATCTCAAGGCGGTTGGTGCCGGGGGCCTCGCCGGTGGACGTGATGAACACGCCGGTCGCGCCGTTGGCAAACGTCATGGTCGCGGTGACATCGTCCTCCACCTCGATGTCGTGGTATTTGCCGAACGCACAGTTGGCGGAAAGCGTCACCGGCATGCCGAACATCCATTGGAAAAGATCGAGGTTGTGCGGGCACTGATTGAGCAGCACCCCGCCGCCTTCGCCGGCCCAGGTGGCGCGCCAGCCGCCGGAGGCATAGTAGGCATGGGTGCGGAACCAGTTCGTGATGATCCAGTTCACCCGGCGGATTTCGCCGAGTTCCCCGCTCCGGATGAGTTCACGGATCTTCTGATAATAACGGTCCGTGCGCTGGTTGAACATCGCGGCGAAGACCTGTTTTTTCTCGCGGCCCTTGTAGGCGGCAATGAGGCGCTCGCAATCGGCACGATGGACCGAGATGGGCTTCTCCACCATGACGTGAAGGCCGGCCTTGAGCGCCTTGATGCCAATCGTGGTGTGATCGTAATGCGGCGTCGCGATGAGAATCGCATCAATCAAACCGGAGCCCATCATTTCGTCCGCGGTCGCGAAGCCCTTGACCTGGGGAACGCGCCTGGTTTTGGCCGGATCGAGATCGGCCACGGCGGCGAGTTCAAGGCGGCTGATTTTGCCGGCGAGAATTTGATTGGCGTGGGTGAACCCCATGTTGCCGAGACCAACGATGCCGATGCGGACTTTGTTCATATGGATAAGGAGCGGTGAAAACGGAAAATGGGTTGGGCAAATCGCCAGGGGGAATGAAGCAGGGTGTGATCGAAAATCTTGCATTGGCGAGTGCGACGGTGAGTATCTGCAAACAATTTCATGGCAGACCCCGATCCTGCGATCCCCTCACGAATCACCCTGAAGCAAGTGGCCGCCGAGGCCGGTGTGCATGTCTCCACCGCCTGGCGCGCGCTCAAAAACGACACCTACGTCGATCCGGCCAAACGCGCACACATCCGGGCGATTTCGACACGCCTCGGCTATGTGCCGGACCCGATGCTCACGGCGCTCAGTCACTATCGCCGGAAGCAGCACACCCCGGCCTATCGCTCGACCTTCGCCTGGGTGCATACCTTTCCGGAGCGGCACGGCTGGCAGCAGGGGGTCCACATCAAGGCCTACCATGAGGGTGCGACTACGTTCGCCGCGTCCATGGGCTACAAGCTTGAGGAGTTCTGGCTGGCCGAGCCGGGGCTGAGTCCAAAACGTGCACGCGAGGTTCTGCTCGCACGAAACATCCGTGGGTTGATCTTCGCTCCCCAGCCCGACGCCAAAATGGAAATCAAGCTGTCGGTGGAGGCCTTCGCCGGCGTGTCCATCGGCTACTCGGTGATGTCGCCGCGGCTGCACCTCGTGTCCAACCACCAGCACAGCTCCACGCTGACCTGCCTGCGCGAGTTATGCCGCCTCGGCCACAGTCGCATTGGCATGGTGAGCGCATCGGAGACGCTGCGTCGCGCCGAACACAATTTCGAAACCCCCTATTGTCTGTTCAAGGACGCCCAGCCGGAAAATCGCAAGATCCCGCTCTTCACCATCGAGGGGCGCGACGAGCCCGCGGTGGTCAATCCCTGGCGGGAACGTTTTCTGGCCTGGGTGGAACGTTACCGGCCGACCGCGATTGTCTCGACCGTGTCCGAAGTGAAATCCTGGCTGGAAGGCGCGGGCCATGATATCCCCGAGGACATCAGCATCGTGACCCTGTCCCGGGTGTTCGATCCGGACTGGTCGGGCATCGATCAGCAGGAAAAAGAAATCGGCGCACGCGCAGTGGAACTTTTGATCAGCCTTTTCCAATCCGGCGAACGGGGTGTGCCGGCGACACCGCTGCGCTTGCTGGTCGAAGGCCGCTGGATCGACGTCGGCACTGTCAGGAAACTCGGGCCGCCGGTGACGGAACTGCTTAAACGGCTGTCGTAGACGGCACGAAAAAGGCGCGTCCACACAGGACGCGCCTCGAGGCAAAGTAAACGCGGCATCTCGCCGATTCTACTTTGTTCGCTGCTTCAGACCTTCGGGCCGCCTTGCGCAAGACTGCGGGCGCGGAGGCGAAGGCCGTTGAGGCGGATGAAGCCGGTGGCATCGCTCTGGTTATACCAGCTCTTCACGCCTTCCATCGACGCGATCTTGTCGTCGTAGAGTGAATACTTCGATTTGCGACCGGTGGTGATGATATTGCCCTTGTAGAGCTTCAGGCGGACCGTGCCGGAAACAAACTTCTGGCTCTCGTCGACGAGGGCCTGCAGCGCCTCGCGCTCAGGGGCGAACCAAAAGCCGTTATACACCAGCTCGGCGTATTTCGGGATGAGGCTGTCACGGAGATGCTCAACCTCACGGTCCATGGTGAGGCTTTCGATCTGCTTGTGCGCTTGCATCAGGATGGTGCCGCCCGGGGTCTCATACACGCCGCGGCTCTTCATGCCCACGAAGCGGTTTTCAACGAGGTCGACGCGGCCGATGCCGTGTTTCCCGCCCAGCTTGTTGAGGGTTTTCAGGACCTTGCCCGGGCTCAGTTTCTTCCCGTTCACGGCGACGGCGTCGCCCTTCTCGAATTCGATTTCCACGTATTCGGCCTTGTCGGGCGCATCCTCCGGCGAAACGGAAAGCTTGAACATCGCCTTGTTCTCCTTGGTGGTCGGGTCGAACCACGGATCCTCAAGAATGCCGGCCTCGTAGGAGATGTGCAGAAGGTTGCGGTCCATCGAATACGGCTTCTTGAGCGAAGCCTCGACGGGAATCTTGTGCTTCGCACAGTAGGCGATCATCTCGGCGCGGCCCGGGAACTCCGCACGGTAATTCTCCATTTTCCACGGGGCGATGATGGTGAGATCGGGGGCGAGCGCCATGTAGGTGAGCTCGAAGCGGCACTGGTCGTTGCCCTTGCCGGTGGCGCCGTGGGCAACCGTATCCGCTTTTTCCTTACGGGCGATGTCCACCTGGGCCTTCGCAATGAGCGGGCGGGCGATGGAAGTGCCCAGGTAATACTGGCCCTCATAAACCGCGTTGGCGCGGATCATCGGATAAATGTAGTCCTTCGCAAACTCCTCGACGAGATCGAGGGTGTAGTGCTTCGACGCACCGGTGGTCTTCGCCTTTTTATCGAGGCCCTTGAGCTCCTCTTCCTGACCAACGTCGGCGGCGAAGGTGATGATCTCCGCGTCGTAGGTTTCCTTGAGCCACTTGACGATGACGGAGGTGTCGAGACCACCGGAGTAGGCGAGAACGATTTTCATGGTAAAAGAGGCAGCGGTTCTGAGCCAGCCGGCGCAGGTGCGCAAAACAAAACACGCCCGGCGTTCCCTGAAGCCGCGTTACAAACCCGCGCCTTGTCACATGACCATTCGTTGTAAAAATGGCGTAAAACTAGCTTTTAGCCATGCCCCCTTCAATGCTATGAGAACACCCCTGACCCGCTCCTGCCACGGATTTACCCTCGTTGAGATCGCCGTGGCGGTGACAATCATCGGCTTGCTGGCCGCCATCGCGGTCCCCGCCTATTCCAAGCTGAAGGAAAGGAGCATTAACACGCTCATGGGTAACGAAATAAGAGCAGCGGCCGGTGCGCTCAATTATTATGCTTTCGAGAAAGGTCACTGGCCTCCGGATGGAGACGGCGGCTGGCCAAGCGAGCTGACCGGCTATCTCCCCCCACCCGACCGCTGGAATCGCCCCACCCCGATCGGAGGAAACTGGATGTGGTCGCTCAACTCCGACGAAGCGATCGCTTCGCTGCGCGTCAACAACTACGTCATTCCCCAGAACCAGATGGTTAATTTGGACCGGATGATTGATAACGGAGACGTCGGCACCGGCGGCCTGTTTGTCTCCGGCACGGCACTGGTCTACGTGCTGGAAAAGTAAGCTCCCGCCCGCGAGGGACCCGCCAGAATCAGGAGCGATCCGCGGCCAGCGTGGCCATGATGGCCTTTTGCACGTGGAGGCGGTTCTCCGCCTGATCAAAGATAATCGAACGCGGATTGTCCAAGACCTCCTGGCAGACTTCCTCACCCGGATGCGCCGGCAGGCAGTGCATAAACCAAGCGTCGGACCTGGCCGCGGCGAACAGCTCCGGCGTGACTGAATAAGGGGACATCTGCGCAATGCGCTGCTTGGTCTCCTCTTCTTTGCCCATGCTCACCCATACATCGGTGTAAACCACATCGGCATCCTTCACCGCTTCGAACGGATCAGTCGTGAAGTGATAGTTTTTCGCAAAACCTTCCTGCTTGAGAAGGGCATCGAGCTCGGCGGATGGCTCAAAGCCTTTCGGTCCCGAGAGAGAGATCTTCATGCCGAAGAGTGCCGCCCCAAGGATCCAGGAGTTGGCCATGTTGCACGCGGTGTCGCCAAGGAATGCAATTTTCCGGCCCTTCAGCGAAGCGAGCAGGGAGCCACCGTCTCCATTTTTAGGCGCCCAACGCTCCGCAAGCGTAAACGCGTCCGTGTAGATCTGGCATGGGTGCAGAAAATCCGTGAGCGCGTTGATCACCGGGATCGTGCCGCTGGCGGCGAGACGCTCGACTTCGCTGTGTTCATACGTGCGCACGATCAGACCATGGACGAAGCGCGACAGCACGCGCGCGGTGTCTTCGACGGATTCGCCGCGACCGAGCTGAATGTCGTTTTTGTTGAGGAACAGCGGATTTCCGCCGAGTTCGTGCACCCCGACTTCAAAGGACACGCGCGTGCGCGTCGACGACTTCGAAAAAATCAACGCCCAGGTCTGGTGCTGAAGCACGGTGCCGGTTTCACGACCGCGCCGGGCCTTGAGGTCGCGCGCCAATGCGAATACCTCGGCCACTTCATGGGGCTTGAAGTCCGTCTCTTTGAGGAAGTGCTTCATGGAAAATGAAGCGGATATGCGTAGGCCATCCACCAGTCTCCTACGAGAGCAAAATACGGGCCGCTCCTTTACTTTTTCGTGGCGAAAACCGAGCGAAGAATTTCGACGGATCTCGTCAGCTCGGCGGATGTCGCCGTGAGCGGGGGCAACAGGCGCATCACGTTGTTGCCGGCAAACACCGCCAGCAACCCCGCCTCGCGAGCCGCGACCAGGCAGGGCGTCGGATCACTGGCGAGCTGGACGCCCACCAAATACCCGCGACCCCGCACGCCAAGGACCTGCGACGGGAACTCCGACACGAGCTGCTCCAGTTCACGATGCCAGACCGCGCTTCGGACGGTGACTTTTTCCATCAACTGCTCGCGTTCAAGCACGTCGAGCACGGCGAGCGCGGCGGCACACGCCAGCGGGGTGCCGCCAAAAGTCGTGCCGTGCATGCCGGGTTGGTAAAGCTCGGCGGATTTTTCGCCAATCCACACCGCGCCGATCGGGAACCCGCCGCCGAGCCCCTTCGCCATGCCGATGGCATCCGGGCGCACGCCCGTGTGCTCGTAGGCGTAAAATTTTCCGGTGCGGCCAATGCCACACTGCACTTCATCGAGAATCAGCAGCAGGTTGTGCCGGTTGCAGAGTTCGCGCAGGCCGAGCAAAAACTCGGTCGTCACGGGATTCACTCCGCTCTCGCCTTGGATCGTTTCGATGAAGATCGCCGCTGTCTGCCCGTCGATCAACTCCTCGAACGAGGCGAGGTTGTTAAGTTCGCCGAACGCGAAGCCCGGCACCAACGGACGAAATCCCTTCTGGATTTTTTCCTGCGGCGTCGCGCTCATGCCGCCAAAGGTGCGCCCGTGGAAGGCATTCTTGGCGCAGATGACCTTGTAGATTTTGCCCTCTTCGCCCCCGGCCTTCTTCATGCCGTGGAGGCGGGCCAGCTTCAGCAGCGCCTCATTGGCCTCGGCGCCGCTGTTGCAAAAAAACACGCGGCCGGGTCCGGCGTAACCGACGATGCGCCGGGCCAGTTCGCCCTGGTTCGGGTTGCGGAACAGGTTGCTGACATGGATGAGTTCGCCGGCCTGGCGTTGCACCGCGGCGACCCAATGCGGATGGCAATGGCCGAGCGCACTCACCGCGATCCCCGAGGTGAAATCGAGATACTGCGTGCCCTGGTCGTCCCAGACGTGCGAACCGCTGCCGCGCACGAGCGTAAGCGCGGGACGACCGTAATTTTTCAGCACATGCGCATCATAAAGCTCGGCCGTGCTGGTGCGAACGACGTCGGGGCGGCTCATGGAGATTACCCGTGGACGATTTCCGTGCCGATGCCGGTATCTGTAAAAATCTCCAGCAACAACGAGTGCGGAAGGCGGCCGTCGATGAAGTGAACGCGCTGCACGCCCTCCTGCAGGGCGCGCACGGCACTCATGACTTTCGGGCGCATGCCTTTGTCGATCACGCCCCGCTTCTTGAGGTCATCGACCTGGGAAACCTTGAGCGTGGAAATGAGCGACTCCAGGTCGGAGGGATTGGAGAGGAGGCCGGGAACGTCGCTCATGTAAACCAGCCGGCGGGCGCGCAGCGCGCTCGCGACACGACCGGCGACGAGGTCGGCGTTCACGTTGTAGGGTTTGCCATCAAGGCCCTCGGCGACCGGGGAAATCACGGGGATGTTGCCGTCGGCGATTTCCTTTTTGATGAGCTTCACCTTCACCTCGGTGACCTCGCCCACATAACCGAGGTCGACCGGATTTCCGTTGTCGTCGATCGTGAGCTTTTCACAGACGAGCACGCTGTCGCCCGCGAGCCCCTTGGGGCGGGCGTTCGCCAGCGAGATGGCATCGCACACGTCCTTGTTAACGATTTCGTCGAGCGTCTTTTTGACGATGCCGACGGTCGCTTCGTCGGTGATGCGCATGCCGTTGGGCGCAAATTGTGACTTCAGGCCGGATTGCTCCATGGCCTTGGTGATCGCCTTGCCGCCGCCGTGCACGACGACGACGTTGATTCCGACGGCCGCGAGGAACGCGAGATCGTAGGCGACGCGGTTGCGCACCGCGGGATCGGGGTCATCCATGAAGCTGCCGCCGTATTTGACGACGAAGGTGGAGCCGCGGAAGTCTTGGATGTAAGGCAGGGCTTCGAGGAGCACCTTCGCCTTGGTGGTGATTTCGTTTACGTTCACTTATCGGTGTTGGGTAATGACGGGTAAATCACGCGTGGCCGGCATTTCCATCTTATTTCTCAATCGATGCGGGAATTAACGCATCTGACGCATCCGTGATGCAGAATCGGCTTCACTCCGCGCCGCGCCGCGCCACTTGTGAACGCGTGCCCAGCACCGCCCTTACCTTCTCCTCCCGCGACGAACATCGCGCGTGGCTCGCCACGCAAAGCGCCCTGCCCCGCGGTTTCCGCGTCGGCACCACCCGTTTCGACTTCATGCCGAAGGAGGCCCCGAAGCCTGCAAAAATGACGCTCACGCTCATCGCGCTCGACCGTCCCACGCCGGACTTCGCGGCGATGTTCACCAAAAACGCCTTTCCTGGCGCCCCCGTGATCGTGGGTCGCCAGCGCCTCGGAGAACCCGTGCTCGGCGCAATCATCATCAATAACAAGATCTCCAACGTCTGCGCGCCCGGCGGTGTCGAGACCTCCGAACGGGTGTGCGCGGAAACCGCCAGGCTCCTCGGTCTGCCCACCACCGCGGTGCTCCCGAGTTCGACCGGCGTGATCGGCTGGGGTCTGCCCGCCGGCGACATCATCGCACACCTTCCGAAAGCCGCCGGCGCACTCGCGAGCGGCTCGATCATGCCCGCGGCCGCGGGGATCGTGACGACGGACCTTTATCCCAAGGTGCGCGGAGCCGTGGTGGGCGCGGGCCGCATTGTCGGCATCGCCAAGGGCGCCGGCATGATCGAACCGAACATGGCGACGATGCTGGTTTATATTTTGACGGACCTGGCGGTGCCTCGCGACACGCTGCGCGCGTTGCTCACGAAGGCGGTCAACACGAGTTTCAACCTCATCAGCATCGACAGCGACACGAGCACCTCCGACACGGTCGCACTTGTATCCTCGGGTCTCGTGCCTTGCGAGGATCTCGCCGCCTTCGAGGCCGCGCTGACTGTGGTCTGCCGCGATCTCGCCGAGGATGTCGTCCGCAATGGCGAAGGCGTGCGTCACGTCATCCGCGTGCAGGTGAAAAACGCCGCGTCCCCCACCCTCGCCTGCGCCTTGGGCAAGGCGATCGTCAACGCCCCGCTCTTCAAGTGCGCAGTGGCGGGTAACGACCCGAATGTCGGCCGTCTGGTGCAGGCGATCGGCAAACACGTGGGCGCGCACGCGGCCGGCACGGACTTGTCGAAGCTGCGCGCGAGCATCGGCGGAATTGAGATTTTTGCGGGCGGCGCCTTCCGCTTGAATCCGGAAAAAGAAACCGCGCTCGTCGCCCATTTGAAGCAGGCCGAACTCTACGTGAGCCAGCCGACGGCGGAGGGTGCGTTTGTCCCGCCGGTGGATTACCCGCCCCACGAACGGTGCGTGGAGATCGAAGTGGATCTCAACGATGGTTCATCGGAAGCCACGATCTTCGGCGGCGACCTCACTCATGAATACGTGAGTGAAAACGCGGATTATCGGAGCTGAGCGAAGGCAAAGTAGGTGCGGCATTCCGCCGCATTGCCGAAAGCAACGCGACGGGGACGCCGCATCTACTTTATTTCAGCCCACAAAAAAACCGCCCTCTCGCGAAGGGCGGTTTTTGCATGAAAACGTTCCTGACAACTTAGCGCTTGGAGAACTGGAAGCGCTTGCGGGCGCCGGGCTGGCCGGGCTTCTTGCGCTCTTTCTCGCGCGGGTCGCGCTTGAGGTGGCCGGCCTTCGGGCGCGGGCGATACCGTGGGCGGTCGCGCCGGCCTGGCCGGTGACACCGCCACCGGCGACGTTCACGTCGACGTCAACCTTGTCGCGGAGCTCAACGGTGAGCAGCGGACGGAAAGCCTGCTTGGCGAAATTCTCGTGGGAGAAGTAGACCTCGAAGTCACTGCCATTGGCGGTGAGCTTGCCGGTGCCTTCGGTGAGGCGGACACGGGCGGTGGAAGTCTTGCGGCGGCCGGTGCCGAGGAAAATGGTCTTTTCAGCGCTCATGGTAATCAAACGGAAATCTTGATCGGGTTCTGGGCCTCGTGGGTGTGGGTCGGGCCGGCGAACACGCGGAGCTTGGTGAGCATCGTGCGGGCGATCCGGTTCTTCGGCAGCATGCCTTTGACGGCGTGCTCGATGAGGAACTCGGGGTGGCGCTCGCGCTGCTCGGAAAGCTTGCGGTAGCTCTCGCCACCAACGTAGCCGGAGAAGAACATGTAGGTGTTCTGCTCTTCCTTCTTGCCGGTGAGGACGACCTTCTCGGCATTGATGATGACAACGAAGTCGCCGGTATCGACGCTCGGGGTGTAAGAAGCTTTATGGCGGCCGCGGATAAGGTTGGCGGCTTTGACCGCGAGACGGCCAAGGACCACGCCCTCGGCATCGATCAGATGCCACTTGGGTTGCACGGTCTCTTTTTTGGCGAGGAACGTTTTCATGAGAAAAGAGGCGGATTGCGTAGGTTTG
>JAQSWS010000057.1:0-34485 GCA_029266495.1 Rariglobus sp.
GAGCGCCAATGGGAACGTGCTCTGGCGCAACATTAACACAGGAAGCATCGATAGTTGGGGCTCCGCGGTTAAACTACCAACTATGAAGGGGGACGATCCAAACACTTGGCGATCGCTGCTTCTCACCGATGACTGGGAGAGCAAGCCGAAGAGTGGCGCTGTCAACAATGTGGATCATGCACTCATCGGTATGCTTTATGGCTTCCTGCATATCTTCAACCCTTCAGCTGGTTCGTTTAGAACAGGCTCCGATTTAAACGCCAGCCAAGCCACCAATTTCCAACGCGGGTTCGCCTCTTACAATCTGGCGGCAACCAGCCTCGATATCGTTCCTTATATGGAAGGCGGTCGTGATTCGTGGCCGGGCAACAACAGTGACGATTTCAAAACCGTCACACTGATGCAAACAAAGGGCATGTCCGGTTCAAATACGAAGCAGTGGGACAGGGCGATCCACCACATGAACGACTCCGGAGAAACCGAGGGCTTTGCCCTGATCCAATCGGCGCAATTGGATGCTACCCTCGGCAATTCCGGACTCACCACGATCCCGCTTCGTCACGTCAGGCGTGCCGATTCGCAGATCCTGTCTCTTGCCCAATTCCAACAGATCAACGTTTCACACTTCGCATGGCAGCCAAGCTTTCCCATCGGAAACAGCGAGGCGTCGCCCTACATCGATCGTGCCCGCCTCACCGGACTCCAATCCTATACGGTCGGCAGTGCCAAGAGCGACGACTATACCGTATATCCTGCCTTCGTCCGAAGCCCTGGCCTTATTCCCAACGGGGACAAAAACCACCACATCGACCTTTCCTATCTATTCAACGAAGGCCTCTGGGATCGTTATTTTCTGTCCTCCATACCTCAGACCAGCGCCGTGTCCCTCGATAACACCATACCGCTGCCCAACTCTCGTCACCGCTTCCGTCGGTCACCCGACCTGACCACCTCCGAGGCCCGGAATTTCAACACTGCCGCCGCCTACCTTGAGAATATTGGAGCCCTCAACGTCAACTCCACCTCGGTCGAAGCTTGGAAATCCCTGCTCACCGCGTTTCGCGATCTCCGCATCCGAAGCGACGCCTCTGAAAACCCGGCCGACACCGTGCCCATTTCCCGCACGCTCGACCCGCTTGATAGCATCATTCGTTACGCATTTGGCACCAGAAACCTCGTCGACATCGGAGCTGCGGCCGACACCAGCAGCGCGGTGGTCAGCCCGGGACGAAACTATACCAAGTTTTTCACCTCCTACCGCTATCTCACCGACGACATGATCCAAGCCCTCTCCGAGCGGATCGTGGACGAAGTCCGGCTTCGCGGCCCCTTCTTCTCCGTGGCCGATTTCGTCAACCGCCGTTTGGTATCCCCCGATCGTTCCGGCGGCGATCCTTGGCTCTCCGCACGCACTAAGAATCTGTCTTCCAACATAGACTCGCTCACCCAAACGATGGATGCCAGTTACAATCCCCTTGTGGGGCTCGCCGGCATCACTGGCGCCTTGCAACGCGCCATCAACCTCTCCGGCGTCAATGGTGGCCTGAACAGCCGCTTCGTCCCCGATAACCTTAACGACCGGGCCTTCCGGACGGAGCGTGTTTTAACCAACATCAACGGAAGCAATGTCCCGCTGGTCATGTATCCCTCCGCCGCTCACTACCTCGACACCGAGCACCTTGCTGGCGCCCCGGTAGGAGAGGTTGGACAGCTCCTCAGCCATTCTCCTGGCTTTGTAAGCCAAGCCGACATCCTCGGCATGATTGGCCCGGCGCTCACCGCCCGTGGCGACACCTTCCTCGTCCGCAGCTACGGCGACTCCCTCAATCCCGCCACCGGCGAAGTGCAGTCTCGCGCTTGGCTCGAGGCCGTCGTCCAGCGCGTCCCCACCCCCGTCACTCCCGCCGGGACCAGCGGCGAGGACCGCTTCCGGCCGACCGATGCCTTCGGTCGCAAGTTCGTGATCCTCTCACTCCGATGGCTGGGTCCCAACGACATCTAGCATCCTGAATCCGCCATCCCATGAACCACCTTTTTCGTATCGTTGCTCTCGCCTGCCTCAGCGTGCCTGCCGTGCTCTCGGCAGCGGCTCCGGCCCGGCCGGAGCCCACCCGCGAACTCGTCGCCGTTTCCATCACAGGCACTATGCCTCCCGAGATGTTCTATCGTGACGCCGCCACCGGCAACCCCGTCCCCTTCCGCGTCGGCTTGTGGTCGGCCGGTCCGGTGATGCGCATCGGACTCGCGTCTGAAATCGAGCTCTACAAGCAGGCCAAGGATGAAAAAGGTAACCCGATTATGATTCCGGCCACCCGGCTCACCGTGCCACAAGGCAAGCCCGAGGCCGAGGGGCGGCTCCTACTGGTGTTTCATTTGGATGCCCAAGGACGCACCACTTATCGCGCACTCGCGGCCGATGTGGCTGGCGCACCGTCTGGCTCCGTTCGTTTCTTCAACCTGTCCGAGGTCCCCGTGATTTACCGGCTTAACAACGATGTCGCCACCCTGGCCGTAGGCCAGAGCGCAGTCTCCGGCAAAAAGTTCACCACCAGCGAATCGTTTAAGCTGGCCTACGGTCTGGAAAATCCCGGCGAAGGGATTTACCGCAGCAACACGGTGAAACTGTATTTCCCCCGCGACGATATGCGCCTCATCGTTTTGTTCGGGACCCTTCCCGAGGAGGTCACCGATGCCAATGGTCACACCAAACAGCTGCTGCAGATTCGCGACGCCCGTATCTACGAACGCGTGCCGGTGGCCCGTCCCCCTGCCCCTCAGGTGGCGGCCATGACGCGGCCGTAAGGACACGCTGCGACTCATTACCACTATGCTGGAAATGCCGATTCTCAGCGGAGGGGGATGGCGAGGAAGCGCCTGGATGCTCGGCATTTTGCTCATGACCCTGTCTTCGTCCGCCGCTCCTGTCACACGGCTCGACGGGAAGAAGGATCAGTCCTTGCCCAACTTATAGAAGCGCCAGGTCCGGGTTCTCATTCCCTCGAGAATGAGTTCTCCTTCGGCTGTTGCTGCGGCCGATTTGAGCGGCTCCCAATGACTAAGATCATTGGACACCCAGACCGTGTAGCCTGCGCCGGGAATGAGCCCGGGAGTCCGGATGACGGCGGAGCTGCCTTGAACGACCATGTCGATGGCCGGAGCGCCGGCTTCGTTCCAGCTGATGACGTGAACGCCCGCGTCAAGTGCGAATTCCATCGTGCTGTCGCTGCCGGCATCGACCGGAATCTGCTCCTGATCCACAAACCCTTTAATGGCGCCGGGAACTTTGACGCTGACCGTGCCACCCCCGGCCGGCATCCAAAGATGGAGTCGTGTATCGTCGCCCACGGCGGTGACGGGCACGGAGGCGATGAGCCGAGTGTCGTTGCCGTGAGTGAAGTGAGTGCCCTCATCGATGAAGAAGCGCTTTAACCGTCTGGAGATCGTCCGCAAATAAGCGCCCTTCGCGACAAAACTTGCATCGCCGACGGTCACGGTGCCAGCGCCGGAATCCGCGCTGAGAACGGTATCGGTCGCGCCTCCTGACAGATCGAGCACAAGTCCGGAATAGCCGCTGCCGCTCAATCGCGTGGTGCTCTTGGGCGCCTTGTCCAGCGTGCGATGCGGGTAGAGCACGGTGGCAAAGTGGGCTTTGCCGTTGGTGATCGGATAGGTGCTGTAAAGGAATTTGCCCAAAAGGCTGTTGGCGGCAACGGGGTTGGCCGCGATGCCGTCCAGCAATTGCACGGTCGAGGGTGGCGCGGCAGGATAGATCGAAATGTAGGCGCCTTCCTCGGTGTCGGCTTTGACAAACCATCGGTAATGCGCGCCGGCGGCCACTTCCGGATTCGCATCCTTCGAAAAAGGGTGCAGAGCCTGGTGCGCGTTGGCTCCGGCGGCACTTTCCACACGGTCGAGCAAGAAGGCATACGGCTCCTGGCCGTCTGTTCTCTGCACAAAGCCGAGGCCCCGGTGGTGTTTGCCAAGCGAAAGAGCCGGCCCCGAGTCGCCCACCGCATAGTCGAGCGCCGGGGAGGTAAGGCCGCGGATGATGCCCGCGCCGTATTTTTTGACGTGATCGTTGGTGTCAGCGGCATTTTTTCCGCTGTCCTCGGGGTAGTCGATCAGCACCGTGTTATTGGACAGGGCGCGGTTGTTGATATCGGCCCACGTGAAACCCGCGTGGCCGGTGCTAAATCCGGCGTAACCTACATTGGTAATCAGGTGTTCTCCGAGGCCGATCATGCTGATGGCGTTGCTCTCCTTGTGCGCGTGGGCGCCGGTGTTGGGAGAGCCAAGATTCCAGAGCGCGACCGAGAGCGCCTGCGTATTCGTGGTGGCTTCGCGAAAGAAGGCGCCTCCATCGTTGTAGATCCGGCTGGGAGCGGCTCTCGCGGGGAGATCGCGGTTGGCGGGGCCGGTGCCCGTGTAGGCGAGCAACGTCGGGAGCGGAGCCTGATCGCCGGTCAAGACTTTGGCGTAGGCTTGCGCCAGCGGACTGAAGCGCCAGGCACGGTAAGCGGCCGTGGCGGAGTTTTCCGGATATAAGCCGGGAACCCCGTAGACCGGACGATCCGTGGCGGAGTCTCCGAAGACATGGACTTCGCCATTGTGCCCGAAAGCGGAACCGTAGAGCCACTCGTAGGCGTTTTGGAGCTGAGGGCGGGCGTAGCTGTCGTCCAGACCCTGGCGGACCAGTATGTCGCACAGGCTGTGTTTTTGTTCGCGGTCGTAGTAGTTGAGCCGGGCGCCGGCATAGCCCGTGCCGGCATTCATGACGCCATCGGCGGTGAGGTGGGCTTGCAGCTCGCGGATGAAGCTGTTCACGTTCGCCATGTAGCCGCCGGTATCGGCGGGGTCCTTGTAGATCGCCCAGAGCGCGCGCACGGAAGTGCCGCTGGGGCTCCATATATTGGAGATGCTCGCCACCATGGGTTCGATCAACGCGGCGACTTCCTTGCGCTCGCCCGCGCTGATGTAGGGATCGATCACATCGAGCGCGAGGATGCAGGAAAACAGACAACTGCCGACCGGCGTGTTTTCCTCCCATGAACGGATCACGCCGGAACGCTTCAACTCAAGATGAGTCAGACCGGCGAGCATCTGCGCCAGCGTTTTGTCGGCATGCGCCTGGGCATGCTCCGGATCCAGGATAGTGGCGAGGGCCGATGCGGAAACGATCAGCTTGAGTTCCAACACCTGCGCTCGCAACGGATACAAAGGATTCGTGCGGTTCGGATCGAAGCTCACCGTATTGGCGATCTTCAAGGCATTGCTTCGCATCGTAGCCCAAGGCTCGTCGCGGGTGCGCGCACGCCATTCCTCGAACTCACCCTTGCCGACAATCAGGAAAGGACGGGGAATACCGGTATTGATATTGATCGTCCCTTCCGTGGATTCCACAGGCCCGGGAGGGGCGGTATCGCCTTGGGTCGGGGCAACGACGATGGAAGCAACGAGCAGGAGCTGGAGGATGGATGATTTTATATTCACAATGGGTCGTATACTAGAAACACCGCTCACGGGCATGAGCGGATGATTACCCGCGGACCGCCGGGGCGGCAACGGCGGTCAGGCGTTCTTCCTTTTCCTGCACAACCAACTCCACCCCGGGCGGGCCGGACATTTTCACTCGCACGCCCATTTCATCCCGCACCCAGCTCACATGAATCTCGCCACGCGGATGCGGAAATACGCATTCCGCACGGCGCAGAGGTCCCGGCACCGGAGTGATCACATAACGGTCCGTGCGGCCAGGCACCGCTGGACGCAGGCCGATTATCCGGGTGATACAGGCATAAGCGGCCGCCCCCGACCACGCATGACACAGGCTGCCCGAGCCTGCGTGCCCCCTCATCAGCGTTTCCCAAAAGGTCGGCGCACCCGCGTCATGCATGACACCGTAACAGGCCCGCACCAGGCGGTCCGCCAGCTCCGCTTCGTCCGCTTCGTAAAGCAACTCCAGCGCGTAATGCAGGAAGAACAGCTCAACCCTTGGCACCACAAGCCGGCCCAGGGGATACTCCGCAAGGTCCTCCAGTGATCGCACGACAAAGGCAAGCGCCGCTTCACGCTGGTGGGGAGTCGCAAGATCGAAGGCCAGCGCCAGGATATTCGCATGAATCGCTCCGTGCTTCGCATCATGCGGCTCCTCCAAGGAGGCCCGGAATCGCCCGTGGCGTTCGTCGAATAAATTCCGCTGGAATGCATTGCGCACCGCTCCGGCCTCGGACGCCAGTTGCCGGGCTTCCTCTCCACGACCGATCGCTCCGGCCAGTTCGGAGGCACGACGAAGCGCCTCCGCTCGGAAGGCATTGAGGCAGGCGTTGCCGCGCCCGCTCCGCCATTCATTTATGACACCCCAATCGATGAACAGCGTCAGTCCGGTCGCATCCCACAGGCCATGCGCATCCGTCCGCCAGCTGTCCGACGCAAATATCCGGCCGACCACCGGCCAGAGTTCCTCCACCAGCCGGGTGTCGCCTGTCCACGCCCAATGGTCGTGCAGAAACAACACCCAAGTAAGCGTGAAATCCGACAGCGGCTTCTTGTGCCACGAAGGCGTCACCGCGTGTAATTGTCCTCCGGACATCTGTCCTTCAGCGAAAAGCCTCAGACAACGACGAGTGATCGCGGGATCCGCGTCGAACATGCGTTGCAGTCGAGACTCCACCCAGGCGTCGCCCAAGTAGAGCCCTCGCTCGCGCCATGGACAGTCAAGATAGGTGTCCTCCATGCAGGCCGCGAGTGTCACCCGGCTCGTGCGCCACACCCAGTTCCACAGAGGATCATCGCAGGAAAAACGTCCCGTTTCCGCCAGTGGAGTCTGCATGGAACGAATCGCGATCGCGTGCACGGTCACCTCGCCCTCGACTCCTTCTGGTGCCTCGACGGTAAGTTGGACATACCTCCCGCCTCTCACTGCGAAACCGTCGATTGTCTGGCGCCCTTCCGCCAGAATGAAACGGTCAGCCGCTTCGATCATTGGGTTGCCCGGATAAAGCATGATGCATCCGTCAGCGCGGCGTGTCTCGCCCCAGCCAACATCGAGCACGGTGCCTTCCGGCCCCTCGATCTCCACGTGCAATTGTCCGAGAAATTCGCCACCCCAGTCCAGAACCACCAACCCGCCAGACCGCGCGCCGACCGATAGATGCAGCACTTGCCCCCGCATCGGCACAACCGGCGGCAACAACGTCGCTGGCGTTATCCATGCCATGCGCCGTGCCGGCGCTCCCCCCCACCGATCCTGCTGCACGGGCATCCATACCAAGTCGGCAGTCTCCCACACTGCCCTGCCCGCGCCTTGTGCGCCAGCGAGTCGATGCGTCTGATCCTCATCAAGTGGTCCCGCAAGCATGAAGGCGTGTGCGTCGCCCCTCTCGCGATGTGCGCTCAACTCAATGTCCGTGGTCTGCTCAAATCCAAACTGCACCGTCCAATATTCGGCCAGTGCATCCACATAGCCGGTCAAAAAATTCCATCCACGGTTCAATCGCGCCCGATACTCGGTGCGATTACCCCGCACGGCATCCTGCACCCCGTCGATGCGGTGTCCGTTCACGCACGGGTGCAACCAAAGCGACGCGAAATCCCATTCTCGTTCCTGTGCCGCAAACACCCAGGTCTTGATCGCATAACGCCATGCTCGCTCCACCGCTGGATCACGTCGCACGCAAAACGTCATCACTCGCTCCTCCTTCGACCACGCCGCCGGCCCCGCCAGAGCCACTGGCGGCGCAAGCCTGAAATCCGGCGGAACCACCTCCGCCGCTTTCATCGGCCCCCACGGACCGCCTGTGATCATCTCCACCGGAAGCCCGGCTGCCGACGCGGTCAGCTCCAGCCGTAATACCCGCATATCGCAAATTTCCACCGGCCCTAGCGCAAAACTAAACGCCGGCGCATCCCCTCGCCAGGCCGACAGCGGCGTGCACCGCCACTTGCCAGGCGTCTCCAAGCAAACACGCCCCCCCCCAGTTATATGCACTTCGCCGCCGGCAGCAAACCCGCCTCGTGAGGTCGGATCCGTCTGGAAAGTTGATGTCGCCGGAGCATTCACAATTACTTCGATACGGTTTTTACCGCGATGCAGCGCGTCTTCAACGCACCAGGAATCGTAACGCGGAAACGCCGGCATGAACCTCCCTGGTCCCGCCGCAATCCACACGCCATTCACCCGCAACGAATATCGCGCATCGGCAAACACCGTGATCATAGCGTGCTCCACCGTGTCCAAAAGATCGAACTCGCGAACGAACAAAATATACGCGTTGCGGCCGACAGCTGCCGCGGCCGAAGACCAGACCATCCGGCCGGGGCAAGAAGAGGAATCGGAAGACAGAATTTCCATTATGAGCAAGTCAGTCTAGCGCCCCGGGCCTCAATTGCGCCTCTTCCGCATTGGGACCGGACCCAAATCCGCGTCCTCGTCGCCTCTCCGTGTCAGCTATGGAATGACTCCTCGTGATCCCCTACACATATCCTCGCTCGCTGCCCCGTTCCACGACCTTCGAACTTCGCATCAATGGTCATCCAATTGACGCCCTCGCCACTGGCGTGGCCGACTTTGTCATCGCTGCCCTATCCGACACTGATCTGCCCGCGTGCATCGAGGTGACTGCCTCCATTGCCTTCCCTGCCACTGACGTCGTTGTGCGCCCGCGTTCTAAAAACATCGTTCACGAATGCGAAGGATGCATCGTGCGTTTTACCCTCGCGCGCGTGGAAAAAGTGTCCATCGATTTCGGATACGGTCGTCGCCCGCTCTATCTCTTTCTCAGTCCCCCTGAAGAGGCCCCCCCGATCGTCGAAAAAGAGTCAGTCGTGACCTTTCCCGCCGGCCAGATTACCGAAATGCCACTGCTCACGCTGGAGGATGGACAGACGCTTTATCTGCCCGGCGGAGCGGTC
Organism: Rariglobus sp.; assembly: GCA_029266495.1. Classification (GTDB taxonomy): domain Bacteria; phylum Verrucomicrobiota; class Verrucomicrobiia; order Opitutales; family Opitutaceae; genus Rariglobus. The sequence goes on from JAQSWS010000057.1 coordinate 8,911, forward strand.
TTCAAAGGTCGCATCCATGTCAAAGGTCGCCGCGACGTCCGCATTTGCGGTCATGGTATTATTGACGGCTCCTATTACACACGTGACCTCGACGGTAGCCTCCCGCTCGTCGTGATGGAAAGCTGCTCCGACATACTCATCGAAGGCATTACCCTTGTTCGCCCAACCGGCTGGATGCTCGTGCTCGCCGCCTGCGTCGACGTCACCGTGCGCGACCTGCGCCAGATCGGCGAGGTTGTCTCCTCCGATGGCATCGACGTCGTCGGCTCGCGTGACGTGCTCATCGAGGATTGCTTCCTGCACAACAACGACGACTGCGTTGTTGTAAAAGCCTTCGAGATCGGCGGCATGAATCTCGCAGGCTCGCTCATCCATGGTCGTGAAAATGTCGAAAACATCCTCGTGCGCCATTGCACGCTCGCCAACTGGACAGCTGGCAATGCCGTGGAGATCGGCCATGAACTCTCCGTGGATCACGTGCGCGGAATTGTCTTCCAGGATATCGACGTGCTCCACGTCCACGGCCATGGCGCGGTATTTTCCCTGCACAACTACGGACGCGCCCTCGTCGAAGATGTGCTTTTCGAAGACATCCGCATCGAACATTGCTTCGACAAATTCATAGATTTTCGCATCTCCCGCTCGCGCTATACTCCGAAAAACGAACCGCCCGGATGCATCCGCGGCATCGTTCTTCGCAATATCGTCTGGCATCGCGACCACTATTGTCCCGGCTACACCACCTCACTTATCGGCGGCTGGGACGAGCACCACCGCATCGAAGACGTGAGCTTCGAAAATATCCGCCTCAACGATCGTGTCATAGAAGATCTCGAGGAACTAGAAATCCACCAACGCCACTGCACCGGCCTGCGTCTCGTTGACTCCGCCTCCGCGCCCGTGCAGCTCACCGCTCCTGACAGGGGCTGTCCAATATCCGTCGCTTCTCCCTTAAGATGCCCGTCCTCGACCTGACAAAAGCCCGCTGGAAGTTCCGCGATACCACAACGAGGTGGTTTCCTGCCGCCGTCCCCGGCTGCGTCCACACCGACTGCGCCGCGCCAAACAGATTCCCGACCCCTTCTTCGGCACCAACGTATCCTCCCGGTGTCTTTCGTATCTGCCACTTGTCGATCACACGCCCTAGCAGCAGTTCCATGTAATGGCCGTGGACATGCACCAATGGAAACCTCCATGATCGCAGCAACCAGTTCCACGTGGCGATAAGCACAACCCGCTTCGGCTAAGAATGGCGATTATTCTGCGATTCGAAATAAGACCGGAATCCATCGCCTAGGCCCAGATGAGGCTTCCGTCCCGGGAAACGATGCTCACGCATTCTCGCCGGCAACCTGCGGATCCCCATATTGTCGAGGAGCGCCTGCTTCATTGATCGGGCCCAAAACGCGTGATTCACGAAGAACCAGCGACAACAGGCAGCCCGTCAATGAAGCGCTCCCCGACTTCACTTGGTTGGCGAGAAGCGAACGTAGTCGATATTTATGCCGCGCTGTCCGCCAACGACTTTGATCGTATCCGAAGAGCCGAGCGTCAGCGCAACAGATACCCGTCCCCACCCAAGCGGTTGCGCGATGAAGGTGATGTTGCGTTCGAACGCTCTAGGCTCAAGGCGATGGTTAAGCACGACGAGCTTGAGATAAAGCTTAAGGCTCAGGGAAACACCGAAGAACTCTTCCAAAAAATTCTGGAAGCACGGACTGGCGAGAGAATGCGCTTTCTTCCTCTTTCCGAACTCGCCGAGCGATGGAAAAACGCCCCTAGACGACGAAATTTGTCTGAGCGCTACGAAGCAGATTCCATGGCTGTCATCGGACGAACACTTCTCGATTCACAATCTGTGCCGAAGAAAGGGGTGATTTTCCCAGCGCTTTACAAAAAATACCACACGTCACCCGAAGGCTTACTCACTAAGGTTCGAAATGTGATGAAAACCATCGGGTTTGGCGACAGCAACGAGCTGGATGAGAATGGTGAACCCAAATCCAAAGGCGCATTTCACGAGCAGCGTAAAAAGGGCCTGCGCCGCGCGTCAGTGAGGGACATACATAGTTTCCGGGTGACTTGGGTCGCCAACGGAGATCTCAAACTTATGACGCTGTTGCTAGAGATCGAGAACAAGCTGAGCGCATCCTTGTCTCTACAACAGCAGCACACCACATCCTTACCACATCACCGGCAGCCAGCGCACCGACCGCAGTTCGCAGGGCTGAAGCGTCAACTCGATCTCCGAACCGGCCGCCAACAGCTCCGCGCCCGTTACTGCATCCAGAAAACGGCCACTCCGCGGCACCCGCACTCGCATCGTCTTTTTCACCCGGCCGATGTTCACTACCGCGAGATAGGCGCCGTGCTTACCCGCGGGAATCTTGCGCACTACCACCTCCGCATCGGAGGAGAATGTCGGCTCGACCGTGCTGGGCAAGGCAGGCAACGCGAGGAAGTTGGCGTTGAATTTACGGACAAAAACGGGATTGCCCCGGTTGAAGGACGTGGACGACAGATAGCCGAAGTAACGCGGGTCGCCATGCGCCATCGCCAACGCCTCGGGCAGCATCACGAACGGACCGGCGTAATCCATGTCGCTCGCAAAATAACCCACCACACGCAGATCCTTGCCCACCGTGGTCGCATCCTCGTTAAGAGAATAGTGGCGGATCATTGCGAGCCCGTCCATCGCGCGAAACGCCTCCGCTGCGTCCGGCTCCAATGTGTAGGCGCGGTTCACCGTCAGCGTCATGAACACACCGGGGACATCCTTGTAGCGCACGGGATCGGCCGGCGGGATCGAGTGTTGCCACTCCCAGTCACCCCAGGTCGTCCAGTCGGCCTGCATCGTCTTCGCGTGCCAGCCGCCCTTGCGCGCATCTCGCAACGCGGCCACCCGCAGGCCGGCATCCTTCCACAATTCGGGTTTCTCCGCCACGACTTGAGGTCGTCCAGGTGCCAGCAACGGCTTGCCCGACTCCGCACTGTCAGCGGTGAACAATACATCCAGTTTCGGCCCCGCCTTGGCGCGCACGTAGTCGCGCACCTTCTCCAAAAATGCCCGCCGCTGCCCGAACCACCACGCGCGATAAGCCCCATAGAGCTTCGAATCGGCCTGCAGTCGCACCCGCGTGACCGCCTCTTTTTGATTCGTCTCCTTCGTGAACAAGCCAAGGCAGCGGTCCGAGAAACTCATCGGAATGTGGGACGGCCGCGTGCGCAGCCACACCCCGGCGAACGAGGCGCGCTTCGCCTCGTCCACCACCGTGATCTCCAGCATTTTTCTAAGATCCTCGAATGTTGCCGGATCGGTGATGTCGGCATTGGCCTTCTCCGCCCAAGTGATATGCGTGTAGTCCGGCTGCTTCGAATCATCGAGCCGATGTGCGCGCTTCTCCACGCCAAGTCCCTTTGCACCGATGCTGCCGGCATATTCGTAATAGGGCAGCAGATCGAACCTCAGCTCGGCGCAGCGCGCAACGATCTGCGACCAACGATTGCGATGCGGACTCTGGTTTACCCAGTCGTTGCTCCCGTAGCGCGTTGAGTCCCAGCCTTGGTTGTGTCCGAACTCCAGCAGATCGGGACTGAAAGTCCGCATGCCCAGCACCTGCATGAGACGGAATTTGTTTTCATACCACGACAGGTCCTGGGCACAGGCGCGCTCCGCGGGCTTGGTCGATGCAATGGCGGAATCGCCCATTTCCTCGCGAAAAAACAAATGCCGGCGTGGCAACCCCGCAGGCAATTCCGCGAGCGGCTGTCTCAAGGTTTCCACCGGCGGGGCCTCGTAGAGTTCGATGCGTCGCACCGCCACACCGGCGGAGAGCGGATCGTTGGCCGCGCCCAGTTGCACCAGCATCACCCAAAAACCATCCGCCGGCGCCTGGTCGCGCGGAAACTCCGCATCACGGGGCTGCTTCAGTCCGGGGAAGCGTTCATGCAGATAAAACAGCATGTCCCAACTCTCGTAGGCGCCGGTGAGCGGCAGTTCGAGCGACTCGGCGTTGTTCTCGATGTAAGGCACCACAATGCCATCTCCAGTCGTGCGTCCGGTGTGAAAGCCGCGCGCCGTCTCGCAGCCACGATTGAGCACAAAGACCGAGCGCGCCTTGTCTTCGGGGTAGATGATGCGCAACACATAGCCTTGCCCCGATTTCAGTCCTTTGCCCCTTCCCAGCTTATAGGCGAAATATTTCATGTCGCCCGCCCGGTTCGACAGGGCCCGTGCAGGTTCACCCAGGATCCGCTCCACCGTGCTCGCACTCTTCGGATACTCGGCGAATTCATGTGCCGTGTCCGTCGCACACTCCACCGCATCCACCAGCCGCAGCGTCGTATAATTGAGCTGGGCCCGCGCTGAAACAGCCAGCAGGCAAACATAGGCCAGCAGCATCCCTCCGGTCCTCAATTTGCGTGAACGCATGGTCTCAGCGCGCGATGAACTTGAATTCCCCCCATAGCGCGGGCGTCAACATCGCCTCGGCCGGCACGTCGGACGTGATGCCCGTCGCCTTGTTGTGCCAATAGGTGCGCGTGGTGGTTTCGCTGGCGTCCCCCCGGAGGATTCCGATGTCGCCTTTGACCGCCACGCCGGGCGCGGGCCTGAGTCCGATTGTCGCGAGCGGGATGGATATTTCAAAATTCCCGCCGACCGCCCCGAATTTCACCTCCGAACTTACATCGTCCACACGATCGAAGGTGACGGTGCGCCAGGGAGACGAGAACGGCACCTTGTCCGCCTCCCGGGTCCCGGGCACGACCGCCCGGTAGAGCAACGCCCGCGGCTTTCCATCGACGACGGCGACCAGCAACCGGACATCCCCCGCCACCGGTTCGCGCCTTCCCGGCGCAGCGGACGGATCGGCGCCTAGCATGAGGTCGAGCGCGCCACCGGTCTTGAACGGCGCCACCGGCATCTCACCGCTGTTCTCCGCCAGTTTTTCGCTGCCCGTGCGCCATGCCGCATAGAGCCGGTCACCCGCCACCGCGACCGCGGCGGTGATGTCGTAGGGTTTGCTTGTCGAGCTGAAATAGGCGCTCACGCCGCTCTTGTCGATGTCCACCCAGAATGCGCCGGCCCAGTCGTCCACGCTGCCATCCACCACGGGCGCCATCGATCGTAGTTCAACCTTCAATACACCGCCGCCCGCCGCCCGCTGCCGGGCCGCCTCGGCCTCCATCTGCCAGGCGCGGCTGCGATCAAGGTCGTCCTTCGTCACGGTCAGCACCGCGTCAGGCAGACGGCGAATCGTCTCCATGCCATCCAACCGCACCAATGCACTGCGGGCGCCGTCCACAAGGTAAACCCTGCCATCCGAGCTTCCGGTGATCGTGGGCCAGAAATTTTCCTCGCCGAGGGACACACCCTTGAGGCTCATGTTGCGGGAGGAAGATGGCATGCGCCACAAGGTGCCCTGCCTCATGTCCTCGAACACCGTCGCCGCGAGCAGTCCGTCCTTCGTGAAAATGGATATCCGCCCGTGATTGCTGTTAACGCCCCAGAACGGGCCCGCGTCGGAACCTCTCGCTTCGAACAACCCGCCGAGCAGCCGTGTGGACCCGATGACCTGGCCTGGGCGGTCCGGCCGCGGCGCCCGATGCGAGGCGTGCAGGCCGGGCCAGAGGCTCGGGTAGCTCCACTTCGCCACACCGTCTTTTGCGCCGCTCAGGGAAAGCCGCTCAAAGGGCGCCATTCCAAGCGTGACCACCGACCAGCCGTCCGCCGCGGCCAGAGCCTGGTCGCCCCCCGAAGATGCCGGACGGAGCACACCGTCCGCCAGCACCCCGGCACGGGCGAATTCGTAGCGTGGCGCCCCCGTCTCCGAGAACGAAACCGGGGAGAACCGCAGCGCTCGCTCCCCCACCCGTGCGACGCAGAACGCAAGGTCGGGCATCACGGTGACTCCACCCGAATCCGCCGGCGTGAACTCCACCTCCCCGGGCTGCACCTGCGCATCCGCGTTCAAATCGCTCCAGATGAAAAAGACCGGGGCCGGATTCCTGCCGTTCAAATCAATGCCCGCGGGCCATCGGGGCTCGAAACGGGCGTCCTTGAGCACCGCCCAATCCCGGGCCCGCCCCATCGCGGCGGCAGGCCGGGCCAGCCCGTCGCGCTCCACGAAAAGAAACGCGGTGCCGGTGCCTCCGGTCGGGCTGCTGTTATAGCAATTGGTGAAGTAGCGCCGTCCATTCCGGTAGAGCGCGGTCTCGGGGCCTGCGTTGCGGAAGGCCAGTTTCAGATCGCCGGCTGCCGGTCGATAATAGACCTGGCTGAGCAGCGAGGTGCCCTTTTCCCAATCGATCTTGAACTCCATCGCGCCATGATCGTCGTCCGCATAGTAAAATCGCGTGCGATCGGCAGGGTCGAGTGAACCGCCGCCGCCGTATTTTCCCGGCCCGTAAAAAGCCTTGAGCAACCGGCCGTCGGGAGACCAGAGGCTGACCCGCTTGGGCAGGAAATCCTTTTCCGTCACCCAAATCCGCCCCTTGGAATCGACGGCGAGACCCGCAGGATTTTGCAGGCGCAACGGATCATAGGACCCGGCCTTCGGAGCACCGGGTTTTCCGATGGCACGAACAAAACGACCTTCGGCGGAAAATACCTTCACCTGGTGACTGCGTCCGCGATCGCTGATCAAAATGCGTCCGGTTTCGTCAAGGGTGATTCCAATCGGATCCTCAAGGCCGGATGAAATCACAGTCTGCGGTGTCGAAAGTCCGGGAGCACCCTTGATGGATGCAAAGCGGAGCAGTTTTCCTTCCGTGAGCGCGAGCAGCCGGCCCTGCGCGTCAAACGCGAGCCCGCGTGGTGCCGCCAACGGGTGCGCTCCGAGCACCTCACCCTTGCTCGCACCGACAAAAAGCAGCTGGTTCTTCGCCGCGAGCGCCACCACCACCACTCCGTCATGGACCGCAAGGCCTCCGATCTCTGCGTCCACTTTCGCCTCGGAAGCAGCGCCACCGATTTTTGCGCCATCACTGAGTTCGCCAAGCCGATGCAGCACCACGGGACGGTCCTCACCCTTCGTCAACGCGGTGATGCGCAGCTCGGGAACACCGGTGCCCTTTGCGGTCTCCCACACGGAGGCCACATAGGCAACGTCGCCGCCCACGGCCTTCTTGCCCGTGTCACGGGCAAGATACGGCGCGGCGGTCCAGTGACCTCCGATCCAGCGTTTCCCGCCAAGCTTACGGCCTTCAAGATCGACCCACGCCAGGCCCGCGGGGCCCTCGGTCACGAAGCAGCCCAGATAGACCACGTCCGCCCCGGTCGGGGAATCCGCGGCAGGCACGAACAAGGCGGCTTGCGGAGGCGTGTGATTGGCAAGCCACGCCCCCGTGGAGTCGGTCGTATTCCATGGCGGATTACCGGTTGCGTAGGCCGAAAACTCATAATGCGGCGCGATTTCGCCACGGGTCAGGCCACGGACACGGTAGGTCCCCGGCTCCACGAAGCGTCCGGGGACGTTATACACCCCGTGCATCGCCGCGTCAGCATCGCGTCCGAGGTCGTCGGTGCCGTCCCACCAGACGATGTTTTCCCCCGCCTCAAAAAATGTATCCGCGACTAAATTACGCACGCGAAAACCATCCGTTCGCTCGATTACAAGTGTGACATAACCGGATTTATCCAGAGTGAATCGCACCGGGATCGGAGGCCGGGGTGCGGCATTTATCGAAGCTCCGGCGGTTTCGACAGAGCCGCCGGACAACGACTGGCCGCCCGGCGAAGTCACCGCGAACAGCTCGCCGAGCGCCACGCGGGGGGTCGCCGCCTTTATTTGCAGGCGCAAGGCGCGTGTGGTGACCGGCCTGCCAAAAGCGAGTCGATTGGGCCAGAACTGGTTTGGCTGGCCCTGGGCCAGGCCCCGAAAAGCAGCCAGCGTCGTCCAGTCACGATCATCGGCATCACGGGGATTCACCCCCCCGGCGCCGGTGTAGGCTTGCACCTCGGCGGCGTCAAAAGCGGCTCCAAATGCGATCAGACCATCGAGGCGCACCGGCGCAGGCCAGGCGAGAACGACACGCTCCACCGTGCCGGCGACCGGCTCGGCCTGGTGTTTACCCTGGTTGGTCCAGGGAGTGGCGCGATCACTGGCTCCGTTGACAATACGCTCCGCCCACTGGCTGTTGACGCCAGCCGAAGCCAGGGCGCGCGGAGCAAGATTGTCCCAGCGTTCCGCAGCGACCAGCACACCGCCAAGCGAGCCAGCGTAGCGCAAGTCGGTCTGCGGCGCGTGATGAGTGAAACGCAGCGCGCGCGTGGTCGTGCCGGGCGGCAGGGTCCACAACACATACTCATCGGCACCGGCCTCCGTTTTTTTTCCGCCGGTCCGTTCGGCGGATTGCCACTGGCCCTCGTCGTCGAGGTTGCCTGGATAACGCGCGGAAGGCTTGAGCACGCTGAGTCGCCCGCCACCCAGCGAAATCACGCTGCCAACCGGAATTGATGAGCGAAAACCGATGCGCAGGTGACGCGGTCCGAAGGTCTTCGAATCGCCAAAAGCAAGGGCCGGGCCTCCTGGCTCGGTGCTCGCAGTCCAGATCACGGATTGCGGAAGCCGCGGCTGCCGGGTCCCCTCACCGATCGAATTCTCGCGTCCGTTTTCCCATTCGGCAAAGACCGAGGGATCAAGGTCGGCGGCCCTGACCGGGGTCGCAAATACAACGCCAGGCGCGGTGAGTTCGACCATAGGTGACGAAGCACCGGAATACGCGAGCGGCGTCGATCCGGCTGCGCAGGCAAAGATCAGGCCATAAGAAAAACGAGGCAGCGACATGGGGTGACACAGAGGGGTTAACAGAGGCATGGGAAACCGGCAGAACAAAAAAAAGCGCCGGCCATAGGGACGGCGCCTCGGCGCAGAGCGGGCTCATGCGCCCGGTCAAGGAAAGGTGTGTTTTAGCTGCGGATCAACCGGCGACGGAAAACGACAAGCCCAAGGGCGACTCCACCTGCGAGCACTGCATAGGTGGACGGTTCCGGAATAGCGGCGACCTCACCGCTCAGCACAAAATTATCAACCCGCACGGCATACGCGCTTGAACCCGAGTTGTCCTCAACGAAAAGGCGGAACTGCACCCCGTCGAGGTTTTGGAAGAGACCACTGGTCAGCGAAATCGACCCCGTCTGGGTCCAGCCGTTGTTTTGACCGAGGATGGCAGCCTTGGTGAAGGAGGTGATACTGGTGGCGTAGTTGTCGACACTGGAACGCAGCGAAAAATTGGCGGATTCATCCACCACGGCCACGCTGCCGTTGTTGTTATAGGTATAGCTAAAGGAGATGCTTTGGAGGTTCAGAACCGAACCCGCGTTGGCCGTTACATTAAACGCAAAATAATCCGTGCTCGTCGCGGAGATCGCCTCGGTGATGAATGCGGAAGTGGCGAAAGCCGAGGGTGCGGGATTCCCGTTGACCCCGCTGAACGCGCTGGCGGTCACACCCGCGCCAAAGAGAAAATTGCTGGCGGTGAGGCCGGAACCCGTGGTGGTCGGGGCCAGACGGGCGGCGGTGTCCGCACCGGTGAAACTGTATTGAACGAGGGTCACGGCGGAAGCCGTTTGAGCGAGAGCCGCGGCAGCGAGGACCAAGGCGAATCGAGTGAGCTTTTTCATGTTTTGTTGAGGCAATGGGGGGTGAAGCGGAAACCGGGATCGAAGAGGAGACTTCGCCGGCAATCAGAGTCTTGACGCGATCGGAAACTACGAAGCCGTGTCGCGCGTGCTCAATCGGAACACTTATTACACGGTGGCGCTATGGCCCCGAAACACGCACGCGGATGAAACGCCGTCCTCCCGGCACCAAGGGTTCCGTGTCCCGGCAGGTTACTTTTTCGAAATAATCGTCCACCGGCAGCCCCGCACCGATTTGCACCGCACCGGCCGTCCAGATGGCGCCGGCGTTGAGATCCGAGGCTGTTTCGACCGTGTAAGCCACGTCAGCATGGCGGCGCCGAAGAAAAGTCAGCGCAAGTCTCTCGATGCCCGCTTCGACGACCACGGATGCATGCGGTGAAACCACGCCCAGGCCGGCCAGAACGGGATCACCCCCGAGCGCGTATTCGAGCAGGTTGCACCGGCCGTCGGCATCGGGATCGGCCAGATCGGCCGCGGCGCCTTGGGAGGATGCCGAGCCGAACTTCGCATGACGCCAGGTCTCGATCATCGGCAGCGCCTGAAAGGCCTCGAACCAGCCGGCCGCGATCGCATTGTAACCGGACTGATTGGGATGCACGCCGTCGCTGGAAATCTGCGCCGGTGAATTCACCTTCGCCCGCATGTCGTAAAGCCACACCCGCCGGCCGGCGGCCCGGTGCGCCGCGACGAGGGAGGTCAGGCCGGCGTTATAGTCGAGCTGCCGCTGCTCCCGCGTTGCGGTGGTGCCGTAATAAGGCACCAGCGTGGAGACGATGATCAGCGCCGCCGGACGCAACGTGCCGAGTTTGTTCAAGAGCGCGTCCATCCGCGTGAGCGCGGCGGCGCCGGTCGAGCCGCCCGTGCCGATGTCGTTCGTGCCCGCCATGAGCAGAATCACATCGGGGTAGACCGGATCGCGCTCGCCCGCGACGCCCGTGAGCCAGCCGGTGGTGGCGCCGTCGAGACCGCCACTGATCTGGGAAATGGCGTAGCCGGCGTGACCCTCGTGGTGATCGTTGCCCGCCTCGGTGAGCAAGGGCGTGGCCGTCGTCGTCTCGCTGCCGGCATAGGAAATCGAGTAGCCGGCATTCTTCAGCCGCGTGTAGAGCGGATCGCGATAGCCGGCCTGGGTGCCGCCCGTGCCCCGCGTGATCGAATCGCCCAGCGGCATCACCACGATCGGAGGACGTTTGCGCGCGGCGGGTATGACGATTGCGGAGGTGAAAGCATGGGAGGACGCACCGCCGAATGTATCGATTGCCTTGATACGATAGGTGTAGCTCGTGGCGGCGGTGAGGCCAACATCCTCGATGCGCGTTAAATTCGGTTCCGTGATGATCACCGGCGCCCAGGCGCCGTCGGAGCCAGGGCGGCGCTCGATGACGAAACCGCTTTCGTTGGTGGATTGATCCGTCCAGGAAAGTCGCACCTGCGTCCAGGAGACGGGGATCGCCATGAACGCTGCGGGCGCCACCGGCGCGGCCCGGCCGCACACCGGGGCCGCCATGGAGATCACGAGGCAAATCAGGGAACAGGCCGGAGTTAAGGTTCTGGGTTTTCTCCGAGTGCGCCGGCCTAGGTCCGTGGTCATAATGAGAAGCGAAAAACGATCAGAGCCCGGGGAAGCTGCCGGGATCCTTGTAGTAGAGGGTCAAACCGTCGTAGTCGTTCACCGTCGTCGTGGACACTCCGAGGATGTCGCCGAACTTCCACGCGTCGCCGGCCAGCCAGCCGGTCGTGTTGGTCACGATGGTGGGATTGAGCGTGAACGTGGCCGTGCCGATCAGGTGGGTCGCAACCGTGGTGTCGATCGCGCCGGTGCCGGCGACGGCAAACAGCTTCATGGTGGTGACGCCGGTCTGCGGATTCGTGGCGAAGGTTACACCGAGATGGTAAATCTGGCTGGCCGCAAAGCCCGCCGCGTAGGTGCCGGTGAGCGTGATGCCGCCGCCTCCGGCAGGCGTGACGACCTCCGATTTGATTGTTGTCGCGTTGTAGTTGTAGAAGGTCAGGCGGAGGCCGTTCGGAGTGTTGCCATTGTCGATCGGCCGCATCGCGTTCGCGGCGAACGGCGTCTGGCCCGGACGCCAGAAGAAATCGAAGCCGCCATTCACCAGCCACTGGCCGCTGCGAAAGTCGAAGAGGCGCCCCCATGATGTGTGCGGCATCATCGGCGTGACTTGCAGCCGGGCGGCATTGGTGCCGGCGGGGACGCGCGTGAACCGAACGTAGGAACCGCTGCCGGCGGTGAACGGCGCGGTCGAGGTAATCGCCACGGTATTGCCTCCCGCGCCGGCCACCAAGGAACCAGTGCCTCCGCTTTCAAGCATGTCGCTGACGCCGCCCGTGCTTGTGCCGGTGCCGCTCATGACCGCTCTCTGAATCACGAGGTCGTCGTTCAAGTAGGTGCCGACCGAGGCATGCGTGGCGCCGGGCAGCGTGGCGTCCGACTTGGCGTTGGTGACGTTCAGGTTGAGCTGATTGCGGATCGAGGTCTGGTAGGTGTGGGTGTTAAGGAAGTAGGCGTTGACAGTGTTCACCGCGACATTGTCGTCGAAGGTGGTCGCAAGCAGGCCGGCAAGGTTGGTCTCGGTGAACGTGGTCGCATCGTCCTTGCCCCAGTTGTTGAAGCCCTCGGTCAGGCCGCTGGCTCCGTCGGTTTTGTTGGGAATCCAGGCTTCCACCAGGTTGCGACGGAATTGATTGCCCATCACCGGCGTGCCGAGAAGCGAGTGGTTCTGCACGAGATACAGTTGTGATGCGATGAGCGAAGCCCAGGTGTTCAGGGTATCCACACCGACATTATCGGTGATGATGTTGCTCCAACTCAGATTGAACCGGTTCTCGGCAAAGCGCTGGTCGGCGCGAAGCAGGACCGACCAGGTGGAGTCGGCGGAGAAATTCCCCACCACGGCATTGTCGTAGCTGCCGGTGTAGAGTGCGATGGAGGCTTTCGCACTGGAAATATTGTTTCCCTTGATGAGATAGCGGGCGGCCAGATCGGAGAGCGCGTAAGTGCTGGCCGCCGTCGGGGTGACCGTCCACGGCGCGGTCAGCGTGACGGTGTCGCTGGTGTTCGAGGAAATGAAGCGCATCTGGCCGGTGCCGGGGCCCTTGATGATCGCCACGACCTTGCCGATGTAGAAATCCGTCAGCCAGGTCCGGGCGGTATTCGTGAGTGTCGTCGCAGTAACGCTGGTGGGAACCCCATAATCATATTTCGTCCCGATATAGTTCTGGTTCAGGATGGATTCGCCGTCGTTGTGGAAGCAAAGGGGCAGGTTTTTTCCATCATAGACATTGCGCAGCACGGTGACGTCGGCGCCGGTGAACTCCGTTCCGCCCGACGTGGCCGCCGTCTCCCTGGAGGGAAACGGGAATGACTGATACGGGAATGCCCCGTCCCGGGTGAACCGGTTGTTCTCGACCAGCACGTGATCCATGTAAAGAAGCGAAAGCCGGGCATACCAGGAGGAGAACGTATTGTTCCTGAAAATACAGTGACGGCCGTAACTGTTGGGTGCGCTGAGGGCATTTGCGTTGCCGAAGCGAAAAAATGACGCGGTGCAATTCTGCGCGAGCACCCGGGTGTTGTTGAGCCCCTGGGGAATGAAAGCGCCCACGCGGATCCGGGAGGTTTGAATATCCCCGGTGTCAAAGACGCCCGCCTTCATGTTTATCTTCAGATTCGTGAAGAACACCTTTGAGCTGCCGGCGGAATGATTGCGAATCGAGGTCGGGTTGCCGGTCGATGCCGGGGTCATCTTGTGGTTGTAGGTAAACCCGGTCACGCCCGAGAGGCTCGCATCGAGCCCGCCGGTGCCCACCCCGATGGCGGTGACGTTCAGATAATCCGAGTAGTCGTCGATGATCGTCTGGTCGACACTCGCGCCCATGAGCACGACCCGGCTCTTCACGTTGAGCCCCGAACTCGTGGTCAGCTTGATGCGGTAGGTGCCGGCGGGAAGATACACCGTGCCGCCGTTTGGATGCAGGGCGGGGTTGCCCGCGTCGAGCAGGGCCTGGCGGATGATTGAGAGGGAGTCGATCGCGCCGGTATTATCCGCGCCGTAAGGTAGACCGGTGCTCGGATTGATGCTGGTGACAACATTGATGACGTTGGCGGCGATGGCCGCGTAGTCGGGCCCCCAAGGAACACCGAGCGCGAAGGGATCGGCGCCGCCGGGGCGGGCGAGCATCGTCAGCGCGGCGGTGGTGACGTCGAAGTTCGCGGTGGCGTTGTGGCCGAAACCGTTGCTCACCTTCACGGTGTAGGTCGTGCCGGGGACAATACCGGCCGGCGCCTGAACCTGCAGTTCGCAGCCGTCATTCGCGTAGGCGGCGACGACAGTGGCCGCATAGGTGCTCGCGCCATTCACGAATGTGACCGCCGGCGTGGCGCCGGGCAGACGCAGGTTGCGGCCGAAAATACGGAAGGTGTAGCCGGGCGAGACTTCGGGATACTCGAAGGTCGTCGCGCGCGCGCGGTTGATCAGCACCGGTGCGCTGAGAACGCCCCCGGAGTCCTTCACCCAAAGCGCGTAGAGGCCCAGGGGCATCGTCTTGGGCAGCGCGGCGCTCAACGCTTGGGACGAACTGGTGATCAACGCGAGCTGCGTGGCCGGCGCGAGCGCCGTATCGGTCGTGAGCACGCGACGAAACCAGAGCTGCGCGCCGGCGCCAAAATCCTCACCTTGCACATAGACCGTGTCGCCGGGCGCGGCGGTTTCGGAGGAGTTCAAGATGATCGGAACGGCATGGGCGGAGGAAAGGGCAAACGCGGAGAACGTCAGCGCGGACAGAAGCACGCCGAGGAAGCGCCGGACGGGGTGCGATCGTTGAATGCGGACACGGCAATGCCGGCTGGGAACGGACGGGGTATTCATGCGGGGTAAAAGGCCCGGCTACGCTTCATGCGCAGAGGAGCCGGCCCACGCTGCGACGCTGCGTCGCACGCTCAAATTGAACACTTACGACACAGCACCCCGCCCCGCCCGTCACCGCCTCACGGAGATCTCCCCGAACTTCGCCGGCTCGATCGCCGACTCGGTCGGAATATCGTTCACCATGCCGGTGGCTTTGTCGTGCCAGTAGAGACGGGCGACGCGATTCGTGCCGGCGGCGTCGGAGAAAATCACTCCGGCGAGTCCCTGCAATTTCCCGGGCAATGCCGTCGGATCGAGACCGAGTTCCGTGAGTGGAACGCGCACGAGCACCGTATAGCCGCCGGCTCCCGTTTTTGCCGTTGTTTTTGCGCTGCCCAGCAGTTTCACCACGTCGAAGCGGCGCGCGTTGGAAGGGTTGTTGGCGACGACGTAGGTCTGCGCATTTTCCGTGGCCGGCGCGCTCTGGCGCCAATAAACGGCTTGCGCGCGGCCATTGATCGGCGCGGCTAGCAGACGGATCGGCCCGTGCGTAGGTGAAAGCAGCTTCAAATCCACGGCGTCGCCGCCCGCAAAGGCATGAGTGAACAGGTCGGCGCCGTTGCGCCACGGCGAGGGGTCGGCGACCTGCCAGATGACGGCGAGTTCCATGGCATCTGCGAGCAGCGTCACCTTGAACCAGCGCGCCGGGTTGCCGGCCTCCTGCACGAGCGTAAACGGCAGCCCATCCACCAGCGCCGCCTCGCGTGGGAGCTCGGCGGACGGTGCGCTCGACGGAAGCTTTTCCACCTTTGTGAGCACCAGCGGCTTTTCGTCCCCTCCCTGCGGATCTCCGGCGGCGGCAAAGATCTGTCCGCGCGCGATGTCATCGGCGGAGACCGTGAGCGCCACCGTCTGGCGTCGTATGGTGTTCAGATTTTTAACCTCAAAAATCGCGTAGTTGGTCTTCCCCGACTGCACGAGAACCCTGCCTTTCATCGGCCCGTCGGTCACACGCCAAAAGTGACCGCCAAAACTTTCGCCATCGATGAGCGTCGCGTCCATCGTCAGCTTGCCCTTGATGTCCTGGAACAGCGACGTGATGTAGAGACCGTCCATCGATAGCATGAACCACTCGCCGCGATCGCCCTGCAGCATGGTCGCGCTGCCAACTCCCGGAATGTCCTCCACCACTCCGTTGGTGCGGAACGGGGCGATGAGCAGCCCGCGTTGTGCCGCCGGTGCATCATGACGGCGGAAGCGGTTCGGATATGAACCACGGCGGCCGTCCACCGTGTGATACTCGATACCGTTGCTGATATTACCCGCCCGATCGATCACCGGGGTGCCCCAGGAGTTCCCACGGTCGATGATCGGATTCGGCACAGGCAGTGGTTTGCTGAAATCGTAAACCGGCACGCCATGTGCGTTGATCGATCCGAGCGGATGCATGACCATTCCCGGCGTCAAAATGGTCATGTCCGGGCGCACCCAGCCGGAAGACCAGTAGAGCGGAACAAAGTCCACGCCGTCGCTCACGAGTTCATCCGCGTCAATGCGGGTGTCGCCGTTTCGATCAACCCAACCGCGCGACTCCTTCGAATCCTTAAGCTGATCGCTCAACGGTGTGCGTGCGCGACGGGTCGGGTTGGTAATCGGCCCAAAAAGCCCCGCGGCGGGAACGAACTCGCCCCGCTGGTCGCGGCGATAGATGACAAGTGCGCGGTTATCCAAGCCGCCCGGTGCGGCGACCGCGAATTCGTGCTCGTGACCCCGGCCATCTTTGACGCGGTAAATGGTGCCCTGGCTGGTGTTGAGATAGGGATGGTAAAAGAGGGGGGTCTCGGCCGACTTTTTGCGCAGAAAATCGGTCCGTTCATCAATCCGGAATTCCACGCCCATGGCGATGAAGCGGGAGGCATCGAACTCGAGCTTGTAGCCGGTCGTGGCGCCATAAGGGGATGAGCCCCAATATTCGTCCGCGAAGGTGCCGTCGGGTTTCCAGACGGAGGTGCGATGAACATGGACGGTTCCCTCGGCCACCCAGAGGCGGCCTTCCGCGTCGAAATCGGCGGAGACGGGCAGCATGACGTCATTGCGGTCAAATGGACCTCCGGTCCGGTCCGTCAACCCGAGTTTTGCTTTGCCGATACTCACGATCGGCACCGCGCGACCGGCGGTTTTCCCGGCCGCCTGGGACAGGTCGAAAATCAGCACTTGATTCGTGCCGGTGTCACAGACGGCCAATCGTTCAAAATCCTGCGAAATTGCGATACGGCCGGGCGTGCGCACCGAGGAAAGATCAAGCAGTCGTTCCTTTTTACCAAGTGAATCATCGAGCGCCCAGAGTGACTTGTCATTGAAAACCCCATACAGGCGTCCGTCGCGCCCGCGCAATCCGATCAGCCCGCCCGGCGGGCGTTTTTCGGAAATTTCCGCAGTCACGGGATTTATTTTCATCAGGATTTCTCCCGGAATCAGCAGCCACAATGCACCGCCGCCGAAGGCGAAACTGGCGCGCTGCACATACGCAAGACGCGCGACTCCTTCGGTGACCGCGGTCTGCGTCCCGGTCAGCCCCAGCTCCCTGAGGACGACAGGGATCTCCTTCGAGACGAGTTGTTCGCCATCCGGGCGGACAAAAGGCACGACCCGGCCGGTTGCCGGTTCGATGCGGGAGACCAGAAACCGTTTGCTCCAGACATCGAATTCGAAGGAGTAAATAAATTCGTCCGTGATCGCGAGGTCGCCGGCCGAATTGCGCGTGCTCCACTCGGCGCCGCCATCCAGCTTCAGGCTGCACATGCCGCGTCCCGCTTCGGGCAGCGAAAAGCCCGCGACCACGCGATCACCGTGTGTCGCAATGGCGGAAGCGGCGCCGTGATCGGAACCCCAGGTAACATTCTTCGCTTCCGTGCCCCATGGAGGGGTGCCGGCGTTGTAAAGACTGGTGAACAGTTCGAGCTTGATCGGCTCGTGGTCCACCACGATGGCGGTGTAAAGGCCGGGCGCGACGGGCCTGCCGGCGTCGTCGAGGCCGTCCCAGTGATCGGTGACCTTGCCGCCCGGACGCGGGTATTGGCCAAGAAGATTGCGCACACGTTCACCCCTGGTGTTTTCGATCGCGATGGTAACGTCGCGATCCGCGCCTTTTGGCAGCTCGTAGGAAATGGCCACCGATCCGGTGGTCGAGAAGTTGGAGAACGCCGCAAGACGCGCCTGCTGCAGTTCGCGCTGGCTGTCAGTGATGGCGAGGGAACCCTTGGCCGCGATTACACCGCGCCCCCAGTCGTTCCGCGCGCGGAACATGAAAATACGATTGGCCTTGGCGTTCTTCACCCCATCCGCGAGGCGATGCGCGTTGGAGGTGTCGGGCAATTCACCGGGGCGGGTGGGCTTCGCCCAAAGCGTTTCCCAGCCGAACACAAACTGATCGCCCGCGGCGAGCGGACGCCCGCTGAGGCGCAGGTAGGACCAGGGCATGAAGACCTCGATATTGTAGCCTTTCCCGTCATCCCAGGCGCGGGTGGCGATCCTGCCGCCGGCTGCATCCATGGTTTCCCCAAAGCGCTCCAGCAAATCGGGACGGTTCGGACCGGTGTCGTCGTATGGTGACCGGGCTTTGTGTCCGCCGTGCTTGACGATCAGATACGGCCGGTTTTCCGCCGTGGAATGATAGAGCGTCAGGTGCATCTGATGCTCGTCCGGAGTGCGTTCGTCAAAGATCAGGCGTAGTTGCACCGCGTCACCGCGCCAGCCGCGATCAAAGTCCGCGCCCTTGGTGGCGTTCTTCAGCGGATCCAGATCATGGATACGCGCAAGGTAATACAGGCCTCGCTCGTCCCACATAAGATGCGTCCAGACCGAGTGGCGCCCGACGAGATCCGGAGCGTTGTAACTCCATACGCCGGCGCTCAAATCCCAATCGTCATCCCGTCCATCGATCACCACCGCCTCCGATGCGGGCACCGCGACGACCTCGCTGTTCAAGGATGTGGTCTGAACAGCGCGCTGACCGCGCCCCGGCAACGCAAGAAGTCCGAATGCGAATGCGAGGCCGAGAAAACGTGTGATGCGAAAACGCACAAGGACAGTGGGGCTGACAAAGCGTAGGGGAGACATGGTTGAGGGAAAGGGGAAATCAGGACTGCTTCACGAACCAGCGAACCGCGTAAGGCGGCACAAGGGTTGCGTTCACCGCCACCTCGCCGTCAATCGCGTCGCACCAGCGGCCGGCGGGCAGCACACCGGAGACGGCGGCCGCGGTGACATTGTGAAACGCCAGAATCACCTGCGCAGCTCCGGCCGCCTCGCGTCGAATCACGAACAAGGCCGGACCTTGATCAAGGATCTGTTGGGCTGCGTCCGGATGAAAGGCCGGCAGCGTGGAACGCAGTGCGAGCAGATGCTTCAAACGGGTGAGCACCTGTGCCCGCAGACTGCCGGCCTCGCTCAGCTCCGAAGCAAGCACGCCAGCATCGAGCGATGGCCGGTTGATGCTGCGCGCGCGCTTTGTCTGCCGGACCAATTCGTCGTCATTCCGCGAGCCGAGCAGTGATGGCAGGTAAAATCCCGGAATGCCCATCAGTGCCATCGGAATCGCCTGCGAGAGCACAAACCGGTCGATTTGCACCGCCAGCGGGAGACGGCCCCGTGGATCGTTGAGTGCGTCGAAATACGTGATGTTCAGCTCATAGACCGAGACGGAGCCGTCGGCGTTACGCTTGCCGGTGATGTCGCCGCCATGATCGCGCGCGAGATCGCACAACTCTCTTCGCGCCGCTTCCGGCAACAGGCCCTCGGTCGGGCGCATGCCGATGCCATCGTGGGTTGCCGTGAGGTTGAGGTAGGTTGCCCTCGGCCCGATGTAGTCGAGACCCTGCGACCATTGCGTGAGGATCGAGGCATCACCTTTGTGCAGACTCCAGAGCAGCAACGGCGGCAGGGAAAAATTATAAATGATCTGCGCTTCATCCCCCTTGTTTCCGAAATAGCTCACGTTTTCCCTGTGCGGCACGTTGGTCTCCGTGAGCAGGAGGACATGCGGCGCGACGAGATCGAAAAGATTTCGCCATAACTTGATGATCTCATGCGTCTGAGGGAGGTGCGCACACGAGGTCCCCAGTTCCTTCCACAGATACGGAATCGCATCCAGCCGCAGGATCGACGCGCCTTTTTCCACATAGAAAAAAAGCACGTCCGTCATCTCGACCAACACACGCGGATTTTTGAAATTAAGGTCCACCTGGTCGGCCGAGAACGTCGTCCACAGGTGCTCGACTCCCCGCACGGTCCCGAAGGGATGCAGCAACGGAAGATTGCGCGTGCGCAACACGCGGGAAGTATCCGTGCCGGGTGGAATCGCCACGGCGAAGTCAACGTAGGGATCTTCACCCGCGCAGTGTCCCTGGATGTAGGCGCTATGCTGCGATGCGTGGTTGACCACCGCGTCATAGACGAGCCGGTAGTCTTCCGCCATTTCCGAGAGGTCCGTCCACGCACCCAAGTCGCCTCTCACCGCGCGGTAATCGACCACCGAGAAACCGTCGTCGCTGGAAAAAGGAAAATGGGGCAGCAAGTGCACTATGGTCACCGCCGGCCCCAGGTTCTTGCGCAAAAACCGGAGTAACGTCCGCAACGGTGCCTCGTCGCGAACCTTGATGGTGTCGCCATAGGTGATGAGAAAGACATCGCGCTCCGACCATCCCTCCCGGGCCGGCGCGATTCGCTCGCGATAGCGGGCGGCCAATGCCAGCAACTCATCAGCCAGGGAGTCGGCGACGTCCGCCGGATACAACCGGCGCAGACGCTCCCGCACCGTGCACGGCAGTGTTTCCCCGACTGGCTCGGTCTTGTCCTTTTCAACGATGTTCATGACTGGTTGGCAAATGCCCGCGCTACGCGGCGTCGTAGACGCCTGGATAAAATGAAGGCGTGAAGGGGCGACGAACGCGGGGTGATTTCGCGACCCTAGGTCCGGTCCGGCCCCCGCCAAGTCCCCAGTCGCTGTATGAATTGTGTATCCATGCCGGCACTTCGACGCTGGACCGCGGCCGGTTTGCCGATCCGCCGGATGCAATCCGTATAGGTTTTGTATGGTTTGTTTTCACCCGGTGCCGGAGCCCTGCTGGGCTTCGCTCCAACGGCTTCACGCCGAACCCCTGCCAGGGAATGCCGTGATTGTTCTTACGATGAAACCCCGCCCAATTTCCGCGCTATCGCCCCTACTTATCGGTCTGCTCGGGTCGTATCCGGCGTCCCCTGGTCTCGCCGCCCTTCCTGTGATTTCACGTGGCGATATCGTGGTGTTCTCCGATGACTTTACCGACAATCGAAACGGCTGGACCCAGGTCGCCGTCGTCAACGGCAAGGGCAAGGCCGTCGCACGACACGCGGCGATCATCGATTCCGCGTGGTCGGCGTCCACCCCGGGCGGCGCCTCCATCACATCGGGAGTGGAGTCGTCGCACATGCTCGACACCCCGTTGAGTGTCACCGACGGCCCCGTCTCGATCTATATGAGCGTGCGGGTCGACTCGGCCAGGGGCGGCGACGCCAATCGCTTCGGCATCGTCATGCGCGAACCTTCCGGCGGTAGTTTTATCGGTCTTGTGATCCGCCCGGGCATCAACGGCTTCATTCAATATCGCAACCAGGAAGGGAAACCCACCACCGCCAAACTCAAGGGATCGAGCCTTCCCAATCCCGCGGCCTATTATCATTTCAAGCTGACTCTTGGCGCAGCCTGGAGCGTCGATGGCACCATCAGCCGCGCGGAGGCATTCTATTATGATGAGGCCACCGGCGCCTACGAAAGCCTTGGATCGGTGGACGACTTGATCCCCCTTAAAGCCGGTGTGCTTGAAACCCTCGTCATCCAAAGCCGCAACGGAGATGATGGCCTCGCCGCCTTCGATTCCGTCGCGATAACGCAAACGAAGCGCTGAACGCATGCCGGCGCGCGCGTCCGCCTCGGAGGTGGACTTGCGAGACGGCGGCGCTTAAGTTCCACTCGAATCGGTCGTTGTTTTCACGTTCCCCACCCCGCTCGTTCTTCATGGCCCGCAAACCCATTCCCCGCGACCTCCCTCCCCCGGCACACTTGGTGTCCGGTTTTCCCGGCTTCGATGAAGCGCTCAGCAAGCAAGCCTCGCTGACCGACCACCTCCGCAAAATCGCTCTTCGCCTCCAAAGCGCCAGCCCTCGCGCTTTTTATTCCATGCGCGAAGTGGTGAACCAATTTGATCTCCCGTTGCGCACGGTGGCCCTCGCCTACGAAGCCCTCGAGCATGAAGGCCTGCTCAACCGCCGGCGGAGTTCTCACACCCTTCTTGTCGGCAAAAAAATCTCCCCCCGCAAACATGTGCGCGCGGTGGTCGGCATTCCCGTATGGCTGCATGCGATGGTTGTCGCCCCCTATTCGCGCCTGTTCCATGTCGAACTCGAAGATCGCCTCCGCCAGCACGGGTTTGTGGCCGATCTGATTTTTTTCCGGGGCGAGGAAGTCACCAGTCCCGACTTCGCCCAGCGGTTGATCGAACACAACCTCGACTATGTCCTCTGGCACACGCCGCATCCGCAGGGAATGGACGTGCTGCGTTCGCTCAGGGATCACGGCGTGCGACAGTTGCTGGTGCAGCCCATCGATTGCCGGCTGAGCATTGCCCTGCCGACTTATTTGCAGGACTGGCAGACCGCCTACGCCACGCTGGCCGCCGCGTGGCATGAGGCGGGCATCCGGCATGTCATCGTGCCCGATCCCGTTTACCTGCCCTCGCGCCGGGCCAAATCGGCCTTCGCCCAGACGCTCTCGAGAACGGGCCTCGAAGTGCACTTCGTGGAGAGCACCGCAGAGAACCTGCGCACGCACGTCAAAGCCCATCGCAAGGGAGCCTGCGCCGTGGCCTTCATCGACCAGGAAGGTGCCGATACCATTTGCAACGAGGAACCGGTCATCATCGAGGATTTGATTCGCCTGTGTCGTGTCGCCTTCTGCCGCGGTCCCATCCGCATGCCGTATTTCCACCACCGGGACGCGCGCATCGACATCGTGCGGTTTTCCGCCACCGAGATCGCCACGCGGATCGCCTCCGATCTCAGTGAAACCCTCGGCGCCAGCCAGAAGGTTTTGCACACGTTTCAAGCCAGCTTCATGCCCCAGGTTTCGTTCCGCGCCAGCACCGAGCTGCTCTGAACACACGCCCTCCGGGATGTTTTCACCGCCCGTCCCGGTGCTTTTTGTATCAATTGTGTATGAGTCCACAAGGGACCGGGGAAACGCATGGAGTGAAGCCACCCAAATCCCGCGAGCCGGACACCCCGCCCCAATCGCCCTGGTCTTCGCCCCATGATTTTTCCCATGCCCCGTCGTCCACAGAGAGGTTTCGCCCTTCTCATCACGATCACGCTTCTGGCGTTTTTGGTGCTGCTGCTGGTCTCCCTCGCTTCACTCACCCGCGTTGAGACACAGGTCGCCGGCAACAATCAGCGTCTGTCCCAAGCCCGCCAAAATGCGCTCCTCGCCGTCAACATCGCCCTTGGTCAATTGCAACAATTCGCCGGCCCCGACCAGCGCATCACCGCGCGGGCCGACGTGCTCACTTCGCATGCCGGCAGCCCGGTCGCGACCGGCACCTCGGGCGCCTTCGATACATTTTGGGCCACGCGCAACCGCTACTGGACCGGTGTGTGGGGCAACAGCCAGTCCGCCATCGGCTATGATCTGCGACCCGATCAGATCAACCGCCGTGGCGTCACCCCGGAGTTGCTCAACTGGCTGATCAGCGGAAATGAAACCGCCACCTACGCGTTGAACGGCAACAAAGGCGGCGTCACCGCGGGCACGGGCGCCTCGGCTCCCCGCTTCCTTCCCGGAGGCGCCGTGACCAACCTCATGACCGCGAACGCGCTGTCCACCAACATCACGATTGCCGACAAAGACGGCAACCCGCATCCCGCCGTCCTGCTCGTCGGCCCGCAATCCGCCGGGGCCGCCGCCGCCGGTCGCAATGACTATGTCGTCGCCCCCCTCCGCGATCTGCCGGCCGCCGCGTCCGCCATCCCCGGAGCCTCCTCAACCGCCACCGGCACTGTAAACGTCGGACGTTATGCCTGGTGGATTGGCGACGAAGGCATCAAAGCCCGCGTCAACCTGCAAAACGGCTATCAAAAAACCGGCCAGGCAACCGATCAGATCCACAGCTTCCTCGTGGCGCAACGGTCCGCGGTTGAATACATGAACAGCACCTCCGCCGGCCCCGCCATCGGCACGGCCTACGACAGCTCCAACGCGCAGGTTTCCCGGCTGATCGAACTCAAGCAGCTCGCGTTGTCCGGCGCCAATGCCACTTCGCAAGCCACGCTGACAAACGCGGCCTCCAATCGTTTTCACGATCTCACCGCATCAAGTTACGGGGTGCTCGCCGACACCTATGCCGGCGGCCTGAAAAAAGACCTCACCGCTGACATCGCCGCCGCGCCTTCGCCCTCGGGTGGCATGCCGACCGACGCCACGACTCTCTTCACCCCGCTCTCGGCCTCGGATGCCAATCTCCCCACCTGGGGACACCTTCGCTCGTGGGTGCGCACGCCTCGCAATGCCTCCGGGGCGATCACGCCCACCCCGCCGTCCGATACCACGGCAGGCATCGCCCCCGTGCTGCTCTACGCCTCCATCGGCCTCGATGTCTATATCGACACGGGCAATGTCCTGCGCGTCGCGTTTTACCCCGTGGCCGTGTTGAGCAATCCTTATCCGGTCGCCATCAACGCCGCCAATTACGACCTCGGATTCCGCCTTCCGGCCAACGCCAACTTGCTGTTCCAAGTCGCAGCACCTGTTCTCCCCGCCAACACCGCTCCCGGGACGTTCAACACTGTGGCAACGATGAATCTCGGCACGCCTGCAATCGTCGCCGGCACCAGCGCCGGCGCCACCAGCAACTTCATCCATTTCACTCTCACGGGAAGCATCATCCCTCCGGGCGAAAGCCACGTCTACCTCATCGACGCCGGCCTTAGCGGTTCAAATTATGCGCCGGGCGCGTCCTTGGTCCGCGCTCCCAATTCCGCCACCATCGGTTTGTCGAACCACCTTCTATTCCCCGACGCGTTGACGCTCGATGCCAGCGTGACGTCGGATTCCTTTCTACGCGTTCAGCTCCAGAACACCGCCTCCATTGATGTGGTCCTCGCACAAGCAGGCTCGGTCAACACACCGTCCGGCTGGTATCAGTCCTGCAATGTCATGATGTCAAACGGCGTCACCACGCTGATCAACACCGCCGCCAGCAATCAACGCATCCTGAACAACTGGGATGTTCCCACCTCGGAAGCCCGCGCCGCCCTTCGTTTCGGCTCGCCCCTCGAGCACCGCGGCAACTACTCGCAAATGGCCTATTTTGGCATGCCCACACAGGCGATGAGCTGGCTCCGCTTCGCCAATATTCGCGCACCCTTCATCCGCTCGACCACCCTGGAAAGCGCCGCCCCGGGGCTGCCCAGCACCCAGCGATCCGGCGCGATCCCGTTCGGCGCCGGTTTCGCGAACGATCCCATCCCCGCCCGCAATGTCGCATTGTTCCCCGTCAACAATGCCCACGTCATCAATCTGTCGGGCAACGCCGACGCGTCCACCTCCTCCACGAATTACACCACGCTCTTCGACGTGCTCGATTCACCCGACCGCCTGCTTTCCCTGGGTCAGCTTCAGAACGCGCCGCTCTCCCGCTACTGCTTCTACCCATCGTATCCCTTGGGCAACTCCATGGCCGATCCGCGCGTGGACCGTCTCGCCACCTACCGCAACAGCATCGTCGTCCGCCCGGGCACGACCGCAACCCTCGACCCCTATTACGACCTGTCGTGGCATCTCAACCGCGCGCTCTGGGACCGTTACTTTGTATCCGGAGTCCCTTCCACCTACGCCGCCCCCGGTGATCCGTTGCCCAATTCACGGATGGTGATCCGCCGATCCGACGCCGGGGCCGTTCCCCTCGACGAACTGCGCTACACCGGCGGCACGAACAAGGCCTACAACCAGGCTGCCGCCCATCTGATCGTCTCCGG
>JAQSWS010000057.1:34494-34939 GCA_029266495.1 Rariglobus sp.
CTGGCGCGCAATCCTCGGTGGATCGCTCGGCGTGCCCGCCCATTCCGATTACGCTGCCACCGGCCCCGCCGGTGACAAGGTCGAGCAGATTGTTCCCTTCGCGCGTCTCTCCCATAACCTCGCCCGGCCGGGTGTCCCGCCGTATCCCGCCGTCGGCAGGACGATGGCCGCCGACTCCACCACCGATCCCCTTCTTCGCCGCTCGCTTTACCATGGCAATCGCGGACTCCATCTCGACGATCCAAAAACCACCAGCACCAACACCTCCGCCACCGCCGTCGTCAACGAACTCGCCCGCACCATCGTCCGCGAGATCCGCACCCGCGGTCCGTTTCTCTCCATCTCGGACTTCATCAACCGTCCCATTCTCGCCACCAAGGACGCCGCCGGAATCAAAGGTGCATTGCAAAATGCGATCGATACCATGGAGCCCGCCGCAGCCCAG
>JAQSWS010000146.1 GCA_029266495.1 Rariglobus sp.
GCCAACCTCACCATCGACGGCGGTTTCGACGCCTGAGCCGAGTTCGTAGTTAAATTCTAAATACGTGTTAATTTTGATGGAACGACCTCGGGGCTTATTTGCGGTCGCTCAGCGCAAGTTTCACCGCGAGGCCGCCCAGCACCGAGGCCATGAACCAGCGCTGCACCCGCGCCCACGACGGCTTTTCCCGAAACCAGCCGGCAATCCAGCCGGCCGCGTGGATGATCAAGGTGTTCACGAGGCAACTGATCGCGATCTGCGTAAAGCCCAGCACCAGGCTCTGCGTCCACACCGGCCCGCGCGCCGGATCCAGGAACTGCGTGAAAATGGAAACATAGAACACCGCGATCTTCGGATTCAGGCTGTTCGTCAAAAACCCCATCCACACGAGTTTCCCGGTGGAATCCGGCGGCAGCACCCGCGGTTCAAAAAGTCCCCGCGCGCCCGGACGCACCGCCTGCCACGCCAGCCAGAGCAGATACGCCGCGCCCGCATACTTGAGCGCATGATAAGCGACGGGAACCGCGACGAAGAAAACCGACAGCCCGGCCGCCGCGACCAGCATGTGCAGCAAAAAACCCAGCAGCACCCCGACCAGCGAAACCATCGCCGCCCGCGTTCCCTGGCACAGCGAACGCGAGACGAGATACACCATGTTGGGCCCGGGCGTGAGCACCATGGCCAGCGCCGCCAGGGCGAAAATCGAGAGATCGTGAAACGAAAGAATCATCGGGAACGGCCCGCAGCGTTTGCTCGGAGCATTCGGCCTTGCAATGAGCACATTGCTCCGAGGACAAGATTCCCATGACCGACTACCGCGCGCTCGCCGACAGTCTCGCGACGGACATCGCGCAAGGACGCCTGGCGCCCGGCCACCGGCTGCCGCCGCAGCGCGAGTTCGCCTGGAGCCGCAAGATCGCCGTCTCCACCGCCAGCCGGGTCTACGCCGAACTGGTGCGCCGCGGCCTTGTCACGGGTGAAGTGGGCCGCGGCACCTACGTCGCCGCCCCGGCGGGCGAACCAAGCGCCGCCCTCACCGAGCCGCGCGGACCGCTGGTGGATCTGGAATATAATTTCCCCCGCGTGCAGGGGCAGGAGGCATTGCTCGCCCAAAGCATTTCGGCGCTGCTGCGTCCCGATGTGTTCGCCCGCGCGGTTTCACCCCTGCCCGCCGCCGGCACGCCGGAGGCGCGAAAGGCAGTCGCGCATTTCCTCTCGCGCCCGGCGTGGCCAATTGAGCCCGACTCGCTGCTCTTCTCGGGCAACGGCCGCCAGGCGCTGGCCGCCGCCTTTGCCTCCGCGTGCGGTCCCGGCGGAGTCATCGCGGTCGAGCCGCTCACCTATGCGGTCGTCAAAGGAATCGCCGCACGGCTTGCGATCACGCTGGTGCCGGTCGCCACCGACGCGCACGGCCTCCGGGCGGACGCGCTCGCCCGCCTTCATCGCGAACGAAAATTCGACGCGGTCTACCTGCAACCGACCCTGCACAATCCGCTTGGCACGACCATGCCGCCGCGCCGTCGCCGCGAGATCGCCGACCTCGCGCGTGTCGAAAATCTCCTGCTCATCGAAGACGGGATTTATTCGTTTTTATCCGACGCCACGCCACTGGCCGCCCTCGCTCCCGATCAGGTCGTCTTCATCGACAGCCTTTCCAAACGACTGTCGCCGGGGCTCACCCTCGGCATGCTGGTGGTGCCGCCGGCACATCTTAAAAAAATGACCGCCGCCCTGCGCTCGGGCGGATGGACCGCGCAGCGTTTCGCCCTGGAGGCGGCGGTGCGCTGGCTGACGGACGGCACCGCCCGGAAAATCACGCGCCTGAAGCGTCAGGACGCCGTGAAAAAACAGGCTCTCGCCCGCGCCTGCCTCAAAGGCCACGTCGTTCGCGGCGATCCCGCCTCCTATCACCTGTGGCTGGAGCTGGGCGCAACCTGGCGGGCCGAGACATTCGTCAACGCCGCCGCGGAACAAGGCGTGGCGATCACCGCAGGCGCCGCGTTCGCCGTGCAGCCCGGCCATGTCCCGCGCGCCGTGCGGCTGGCCTTGGGTGGCCCGTCTCCGCGGCAATTGAAACCCGCGCTGCTCGCCCTTGCCGCGCTGCTGAATTCCCCGCGGAAAAAGAACGCGTAGCCCGTTGGTGAGGGCTGCTGCCACCCGCCGTGTTTTGGCGGAAATCGTCGGCTCCTTGGCGTTCAAGCCGGAGGTGTTTCGCGATAGAGTGTTGTCATGCCAAGCGAGCCCCACGGTTCGCCGCCGCAGCCACTCATCCTAAAAAAACCAAATCCTCCGTCCCTCCGATCACTCAACCCTCATCACTCAACTCTCAACTTATTCAAACCATGAGCACCTTCACCACCACCGACGGCACCGAAATCTATTACAAGGACTGGGGCGCCAAGACCGCCCCCGTCGTCACCTTCAGCCACGGCTGGCCCCTGAGCTCCGACGCCTGGGAAGCCCAGATGTTTCACCTCGCCTCGAACGGCTTCCGCGTCATCGCCCACGACCGCCGCGGCCACGGCCGCTCCTCCCAGCCCTGGGACAACAACCACATGGACCAATACGCCGACGACCTCGCGCAACTGCTCGCCCACCTCGACGTGAAGGACGCCGTCCTCGTCGGCCACTCCACCGGCGGCGGTGAAGTCGCCCGCTACATCGGCCGCCACGGCACCGCCCGCGTCCGCAAAGCCGTCCTCATGGGCGCCGTCCCGCCCATCATGGTGAAGACCGACAAAAATCCCGGCGGCCTCCCCCTCGAAGTCTTTGACGGATTCCGCGCCGCCTACCTCGCCGACCGCTCGCAGTTCTTCCTCAACGTCGCGAGCGGCCCCTTCTTCGGCTTCAACCGCCCCGGCGCCAAGGTCTCCCAAGGCCTGATCCAGTCGTGGTGGATGCAAGGCATGATGAGCGGCCACAAAAATGCTTACGACAGCATCAAAGCCTTCTCCGAAACCGACTTCACCGAAGACCTCAAAAAATTCGACGTGCCCACGCTGATCCTCCACGGCGACGACGACCAGATCGTCCCCATCGCCGACTCCGCGCTGCTCTCCGCCAGGCTCGTCCCCAACGCCACGCTCAAGATCTATCCCGGCGGCACCCACAGCCTCGGCGACACCAGCAAAGACGAACTCAACGCCGACCTTCTCGCCTGGGTCCGCTTGTAACCCACAACCGCTCAGTTTTATGGGGAACTCAGGAAATCAGGAACAGAGAAAGTCTGAAAACAGATCGTTCCAGATTGTTTCCTGAGTTCCCCATTCACTCCTCAACTTTCCCGGTCCCCTTCCGGGTCCCTCAACTCTCCGCCTCCCCCGGCTCAGTTTTTATGGAGAACTCAGGAAATCAGGAACGAAGAGAGACTGAAACTCCATCAATCGGATCGTTCCGGATCGTTTCCTGAGTTCCCCATTCACTCCTCAATTTTCCCAAAATGAAAACCATCCTCCTCATCCACGGCCTCTGGGTCACCCCGCGCTCGTGGGAGAAATTCAAGACCCGCTACGAAGCCCGCGGCTACAACGTCCTCGCCCCCGCCTGGCCCGGCATCACCGGCGAAGCCGAGGACATGCAACGCGACCCGTCCGCCTTCTCCGGCACCGGCATCGCCGAAGTCGTCGCCCACTACGAAAAGATCATCAACGCCCTCCCCGAGAAGCCGATCATCATCGGCCACTCCTACGGCGGACTCATCACCCAGCTCCTCACGGACCGCGGACTCGCCTCTGCCGCCGTCGCCATCGATTCCGTCCCGCCCAAAGGCATCTACGTCCTCCCGGTATCGACCTACGAAGCCCTCACGCCCGCGCTCGTGAACCCCTTCAACGCGAAAAGCACCTACCTCTTCCCCTTCGCCCGCTGGCACCGCGTATTCGCTAACACACTACCAGAGGCCGAGGCCCGCGCCGCCTACGCGGAGCAAGCGATCGCCGCCCCCGGCAAAGCGATCTTCCAGGCCGCGCTCTCCAACATCACCCCCGGTTCGCTCGCCACGGTCAATTTCAAGAACCCCGCCCGCGCCCCGCTCCTCATCATCGGCGGAGAAAAAGACGTGATCATGCCCGCCGCCCTCAGCCGCAAAATCTACGCGAAGCACCGCGCGTCACCCGCGATCACTGCCTACAAAGAATTCCCCGCCCGCAGCCACTACCTCATCGCCGAAAAAGGCTGGGAAGAAGTCGCCGACTACGCCCTCACGTGGGCGGAGAATCCCGAGTTTTGAAGCACAACCGACTAAGCAGAATAAATACACCAACACTCGGCCCGACCCCATTTTTCGAACGCTCATCGGCTCGACCGCGCCTGTCTTCTGTCTTTCACCCACGCTTTAGCCACAAGTGGCGGACTAAGACGGCGCCAGCAGGCAACCCAGTTTCGACGTAGCTAAAAGTGCGCTGGTGCGTTGAAACGACGACCTGCTCAGCAATCGCATTTGCTTTGGTTCGCGGGCACGGCTTCGGACCAAATGACGTCTGAATCGGTTCTTTGCGACTTATCGCGAGGGCTTCGGTAAGTTTGGGCATTATCGAATAACCACTCCGAGCGTAGCCTATCATCATCGCGCTCTGCATGGTCCACGCATAATCGCCACGCACGAAGCGAATGAGGCCTTCGTCACAATACGCAGAGCCAGTGGGATGATTTTGGTCCACTGGTTTACATTCAATAAAAAGACCGTGTTGCGAATGCATTACTCCAATTGGTCGGTCGACAAAATCCACGAATATATCCGGCATCTTGTCCGGGTGGAGACGGTTGAAATTACGCACTTTAGGCTCGCGGTGAATCGAGGTGAAAACCTCGCGATCAAATCCCTCCACGATGCCCTTATTGAAGACTTCATCGTAAAGCCGTTCATATAGTTCAAGCGTGATAGTGTCCTCGTTGGCGGTCTGTAAATCGAAGCCCTGCCGACCTTGCTGCGTCATCAATTCCCACGCAGCGCAAATCGCTGCTTCGACGACGAGATGAACCTGCAAGGGCAATGATGGATGCGGCAGTCGTATCCCCTCGTTGCTGTCCTCGAACATTACCAGCCCCATGTGTTAGGTCTCGAAAATGGTGAGATGTTCGCGGATGAGTTCCGCACCGAGCAATCGCGCTCGGCTGGGTGTCCAATAGCGATATTGGCTCAGTAGCGCCACGAGGAGGCCACCCTCGACCTCTTGGATGATGCGGGTGCTGCCAGTGTCGTCGGCTAATTTGAGCAACACGTCACGAAACAACTCATCTGGCGCGGGCATCTGAGTGCCACGTTTCGAGATAAGCAGCAGGCCGAAGGGCGCGGCGCGCTGGAGGAAGGCTGCGTCTGGTTTCCAGAGCTCGACCTGTGCTTCGTCGCCCGTGACTTTGAAAAACGGACGCAGGATAGATTCGAGCCGCTTGCGGAAATGCTCACGTTCCACCGGGCGGGGAGGATTGCAGGCGCGGTTACGCGATTCGATGTAAGGCATCGCCACTTCCAGAGTGTCGCGCACGACTTCCAGGTCGCGAACATCAAGTCCAAAGAGACCGCCGAAGAAGGAATCTATCTCATCGAAGACCGTGGGATCACGCGCGATGAGTCGATGGGAAAGTTGGGCGACCAACTGACGCTGCTCTCGGGTAAGTTTTTCGAAGGGGAAAATCGGACAGTCGTCAAAATCAGCCTTGTCCAATACGCGCCGCTCCGCGCCGAAACGCGGGCGCGTGCTGAGGGCAAAATGCATTCTCAGGGATGAGTGGGCGAACAACTGAACATAACGGACGAGCGCTTCACCAGCACGGTCCTTCGCGGCAGAGTAGCCGTGAAAACTTTGGTTGAACGCCACATCTTCAAAGCTAATCAACGCCCAGCTTTTTTCACGCTGAGCCCCAGGCGCTTGTTTCACCAGCAGGAGCGGTGCTCGGTAATTGTCCCGCGACCTTGGCCGACATGCTTTGTCGCGACCAAACGTCCGCAGCCCGGTCGTGCTCACGACAAACTCTCCGTCAGCGACGGAGACAAAGTCCGGCAGACCCTTGAGAAACGAGGCGTCGTGTTGGGTTTGTCCTTCCTTCACCATGTATCCAGCGACACTCAACAACCAGCGCCAGAGTCTTCCAAATCCACGGTTGCGAGAAGGTCGCTTCGACTTCAATCGGCTGCACAGACTTCGCATCAATCCGCATCTCACCTTTCCGGTTCAATGAGGTGTCATACTGCGGGGTAATAAGCCGCAGTGTCTGGCCAGGCTTCGGCTGGCGATTGCGTGCGAAAATCAGGATGAAGGGCTGCGACATCTTCGGCCACACTGCCGTGTCAGAGAGATTCGTGCCGTTGATAATACCCGTGACTTCGACCAATCGCAGAAGTGTTTCGCGGGCATTGCGCGGAACTTCCTCCTGTTTGAGTAAAATGCGGGCGGGCAGTGCCATAGCCATTCGCCCGCCGGGTTTGCACCACTCCGTTGCCTTCCAAACGAACGGTAAATCCGGGCAGGAGTCGGGATTCTCATACGCATTGGCGGTTTCCGCATCCGAACGGCGTGCGATAATAGCTTTACTTAGGCGGTTGAAGTCAGCCGCCAGAGCCTGCTCTTTTTTCTTAAGACTGGTCCACGGCGGATTGCTAAGGATCAAGTCGAATTGACCGTCAAAGCGGTTACCCACGTGTTCACCGAGGCTACCAGCGACCGCACCTTCTTCTGGATCGATGCTTTCGCGTCGGAAATTGAAGAGCACCTTATTGCGAAGGTGATTAAAACGGAGGTCCGCCAAGGGAACTGGTTTGGGATCAAGTTCAATAGCCGTCAGATAGAGACTAAGAGATGCAAGTCGGATAGCGGACTCGCTGATGTCGAAGCCCGCTAGTTGCGTATCGAGAATTTTACGAATGACTCGTCGGTTCGGCCGTTGCTTCGCTGCTTTCCAACGCTCTTGATAGAGCCTGCGGAAGGCGAGAACGAGGAAGACCGAGGCACCGCACGCAGGATCAAGGACACGGGCTTCATGGGCATTGGGTAACTTATTGAATGCTTCGTCGACCAACGTGCCCGCAATGTTACGGGGGGTATAATGGACGCTAGTTTCTTTGGCCGTCTCGTGTTCCCATTTCCAAGCGAAACGCTCATAGACCTGACTCAGCAGTCCTACTGGGACGTGAGCGAAATCATATTCCCCCCAATTCCTTTCTTCTGGCCGAAAGCGCAACCGCAGCAGGGTTTGCCATCCCAAGTCTCCAGAGGGTTCTTCGCCTTTTAGGATGGCGGTCAGGTGAGTGAAAACCAACCCGCCTGTTTGTTTCCCGATTTCTTTGAAGTAACTGATGCTGCCTTCTTCCGTGAGCGGAAGCAGATCACCATTAAACGTCTTATTGAGCCAAGCAGAGGTCTGGGCGGCATTCTCCGCATTAGCAAAACAGTCAATAATACCGGCTGCTTTCGGAGCGATTTCTGGACAGTCCATTTCGCGGACAACGTGCCGATCGCGCAGAAAACGGAAGAACAGCGCTCGCCCCATGAGCGACAGGACATCGGTGCGTTCGAGCCCCAGGGACGCGAGCCGATCCGCCACATTCCACACGAGTTTGAACATGGCGGCGAAAACGTAGTCCGCTTCTTGGGGTTCACCCTTTCCGTCATACTGCCCGAGAGCCAGACGTGAGAAAAACGTCAGCGCCTTTGGCGTGCCGGGAGTGTAGCGTTCCCACTCGGGCGTTATGTCATCCAGCGATACTGGCACAACCGACAGTTCACCAGGACGAATACGTGCCAAGTAGGCGCGGTCGCCACGACAAGCAAGCTTGCGCCGAAGCGTCCTAAGTTGCTCCTCCTTATCTTTTGGTGACTGCGCTAAGCGGCTCTCATTGATGATAAACAACAGTGGACGTCCTTGGCTTTCGGCGACTCCATCAGGCAATAGTTCGTTTTCTTCCGTAAGAGGGAATTTCCTTTGCGACACCAGATCGAGATAGTCGAGGAGTTCGGGCACAGCTTCATTCGTGAACGACCGCACAGAAGCACCCTGCTCGTTGATGCCGTAATTGGAAAGTTCGCGAAGCAGGCTCATGCGCTTCCCCTCTTCTCTATTGCGTCAGTCATGGCTTTGAATCCGGGAAGACTGGGCTGAATTCGAGCAGCGAGATAGCTACGCGCATGCTCCTCCAGCCAATCCTTGAGGGTAGTTTCATCAGCCGCCAGCGCCGCGTGCAGGTCACGCTTTAGCTGCGGATCTGTTTCCACTACGATTCTACCTGAGGGGCCACGAGCCATTGATGTCATGTTACATAAGGCACATGGGTAATCTAGCATAAAATAAGAACGGAGTAAGCCGGAGACAGGGTGTTATTCAACGAGCCGAATCTAGCACTAGGTATGGGACATATGTTGTCCCTGTCATAAAATCCCCAAGATTCGGTATGATGTTCTAAGGAAAGGGCCGAAAAGGGGTCAGATCATGCTTTGCTAGTTTTCGGGGCCGAGCCGATGGGGTCTGGCCGCTGATTGTTGATTTTTCTTAACCGACGCGCTTCAGCCGATCACTCAGGCGCTCACGGCGGTGGCAGACTCGACGCAGATTCTGGCCGCGTGGGCGGGGACGAGGGACCGCGTCTTTCAATTTTCAGCCTAGTTCAAGGAAGAAGCCGGGGTTCAATTACCCTCCGGGGCGTCGCCCCAACAGTCTGGTCGGGTCGGCTGCAAAACGGCTCCGCCGTCCCGTCACGAGCCCGCCCCTTGTTCTCCCTTCCACTCTCCGTCTCCATCGCTCACAAAAGCCCTGCCGCGCAACTCCTCTCACTTTATTCAATTCCATGATTATCTACGGCTCCCGAATGTATGGAAGAAAGAATCAGATTCGCAGCCATGGGCGCTGTGAGCATTGCGGACGAGTGGGGGCGCAAAACAGCTACGACGGCCGGAAATGGGGTCATCTGTATTTTATACCCATCATACCCGACGGCCGCCGGGTCCGCGTGCTGCGGGAATGCAAATCATGCCAGAAAGGATTTCACATCCCGCTCGAAACCCTGCCGGGGATCGTGGAATCGATTCAAAAAACCCTCATAGATGCGGTGGTGGCGATCGGCGCCAAAGAAAACGAGATGACCGTCAACGGCCACAGCCTGTCAGTCGTCTCGGTGCTCGGCGCCAACATCAGTGACGCGTATTGCCTCGGCGGGGAGAGTGAGGTCCGGCTGCTCCTGGAAAATCTCAAGTCGATCAAAGCGGACAAAGAATTACTGCTGGCCGAGGCGAAGGCGGCGGAGGTTCGGGGAGACCTGAAAAATGCCGAGGCCAAATTCGGTGAATTGGCGACCCGCAGCACGCACCCCGTCATCCTGTATCAAGCCGCCCGCTTCTTTCAGGACCAGGCTCGGATTCCCGAAGCCATCGCGCTGGGCGAACGCGTCGAGTCGATGCTGCCCGCCGATCTGAACGTGAAACAACTGCTGATCGACGGTTACACCGCGCAGAAAGAATGGACCAAGCTCGCGCTCACCTACGAAAATTGCTTCCTGCTCGCGCCCGAGCTCAAACAACAAAAACCCATCGCGAAGGCCTACCAAAAAGCCTGCAAAAAAGCCGGCCGTGAACCTCAAAAATAGGAAACGGCACGCGGTGGTCGCATGCCACGCCTCGTCTGCTTATCAAGTGCCGCCCGCATATTTCCCGACCGTTCCGCATGACGGGCCCTCGCTCGTAACCGCGTTCTTCACCCGCCCGCATGCGATCAGTCCGGAAATTATGAACTCGCAGAGTCCAGTCGTTGAGGTCCATCCGGGTATATTGTAGTTAGCCCTCAGCCCGAACGTCTTTCCATGCACAGACATCTCCTCAGCCTCCTTGTCCTCGTCTGCGCACTGTGCGTGGGTCGCATTCATGCGGAAACGGTCGGCACGGGCGCAGTGCTCGATATCGGATATCGGGGCATCGAAGCTCTCGTTGGACCCGTATTCAAAGCAGGGGAGATGGATTCGAATTATAACCATTCGGTCACCCCGCGATTCCAGCCGGTGCATTATCAAGTCAGCGTCACCCAATACGTGATGCGCTACGGCGTAAAAACAGGCCGTTTTCTGATGCGCAAGGAGCTGTCTCTTGACGAAATCGACTATGAAACGATCCGCAAACGCCCGGTCGAACAACTCGTCAAGTATGACGCCGCCGCCAAGCGTTTCGATTTCTTCTTCAAGGCGGATCAGACGATCCCGACGCTCAGTTTTGTGATTGATGAAAGCCAGCTTCGCTCCGAAGCAAACGTTGCCGCATCCGACCGCGAGATGAGTCACCGCATGTGGAAGAGCTCGGCCGGAACGGTCGTGGAAGCGAAGTATCTCTCACGCGCCGGCGATCTCATTACCTTGGAAAAACCCGACGGCACCCGCCTCACGGTGTTGTTCGCGGGTTTTTCCGAAACCGACCGGAAGCTGCTCCAGCGCCTCTCGGGCTACACGCCTCCACCCACCTCCGAAGACCATGCCCGGCAAACGGCCGCCATGAAGAAACTCGGTGAGCGCGCCGCGGGAGGGGATCTCACGGCGATCGACGAAATCGCCGAAATCGCGGACCGTCTCTACAAAGACATGGCAGACGACGACGGAGCGCGAATGATCACCAATCTCCAACTCCTCCAGCCACCCTTTTGGGCGATGGGCATCGCTGCCGCAGCCGGCCAGGAAGGCGCCTACAACGCCCTCGTTTACTCGGAAACCAGACCTCGGTTGAGGACCTTCGCCTTGCAAGGATTGGCCAGGGCCGCCGCGGACGGCTCCAAGCCAGCCTTGGACAGGCTGCTCAACTACAAGGCGAACGGCATCCGTCTTATATCAGCGACGGAGGCGCTGATTCTCGCCTCGAAGCAACAAGTTCCCGAAGCCGTCCGATTCATGCTCGACGTGATGAACCGCGAACGAAGCAAAATGATGATGCGCATGGCAGCGAAAGGCCTCGAACCTGCCGCCAAGAACGGAAACATGGAGGCTCGCGCGGCGATCGAGAAGTATCAGGCCGCTCATGGCCCCGACTCATCCATCTCAGGTGACTGAACTCTCACGAGCCAATGGGGTCGGGCCGAGTTTTGTTGTATTTCAAGGAAGAAGCCGGGGTTTCAATTACCCTCAGGGACGTCGCCCCAACAGTCTGGTCGGGTCGGTAGCAAAAGATCGGCCTTTCCAACGGAGCCGGGTCGGGAATTGTAAGTTCATTCAAGCCAAGCCCCGAACCGACATTTCGCGCGGCCTCATTTTCCAAATTTATATCCCATGACGTTCCGACTCTCCCTTCTGGCTCTTCTTTGCGCTCTGCCAGCCCAAGCGGCCGGCGACTATTACAAAGACAATGTCGGCGACCTCAAATTCAACGAGCCTGCCTTGCAATGCATGGACATCAGCTCCGTCAAGGTCAGCTCGACGGACAGAAAAACCTTCACCTTCGAAGTCAAAACCAAGGCCCCCATAAACGCCGCAGCCGACAACCCGCCGTATTTCATCGTGGCGGTGAATTCAGACGGCGATCTCTCCACGGGCACCTCCGCTTGGACTACCGGCCAGGACTTTTGCGCATTTATAAATCTCGCCGGCGCCTCCGTCAAAGACACCCGCACCACGGGTGACGCCAACGCCATCAGCGCCGTGAGCATCGAAGACAACACCTTGAGGTTCACGCTCACGTTCGACGCCAACAAACAAAAGCGCATCACCTTCAACGTCCGCTCGATGATCCGGCGTCAATCCCAGGATGGCAAAGTGCCTTACACCGTTCTGGACAGCTCCGTGCCCGCCAACGAGCGCTATCACGAGTTCAAACTATAACTGCAGGCTATCGCTCCGGCAGATTCATAAGGTTTGGGGAATAGAGCCGAACGCTGTGCTCGATTTCATAATCCACACAGTCATGAAGACATTTTTCTCTCGTTGGTTTGGACGACCCAAACCGGAGTTCGTCCCGTATCATGATTTCTCCACCGGGAAGATGAGCATGATTCCGTAGGCGGAACTCGGCCCCGGTGCCGTGCTCGTCCATATTCATGGCCAGCCCCACTCCGTCTATGCGGATGGCTCCCAACTCCAGCCGGGCGACTACAAACATCCCCCGTTTGAAGGAGAGATGAAA